>CAYTAW010000066.1:0-11700 GCA_964435675.1 uncultured Bdellovibrionales bacterium | reverse complement strand
AGTCCCACCCGAAATTCCTTTGCCGCCGCCCGATTCACCGCGCAAGTTAAGGCTCAAGCTGCCCGCGGTCGTGGCAAGTTGTATCTTGTTCGCATCATCCGAAGTTACGAGCAGCGTAACGGTACTCGGCACCGCGCCACCGGGATTTTTCGGATCGCCACCGCCACCTCCGCCCTGATTTTGATTCTCGGTAATTCGCTCGGCTGAAAGAATCTTTGCGCCTTCAACAATTACCGTAACCGCGGCTTGCCCGTTAACCTTCGATGCCCACACGACATCGACGAGCGCGCCTGGGCGAGCCCACCCTTCAACGCTTGATATCTGGTCAACGCGAATGGTGACCGCGCGGAAACCTTCCGGGATCTGCTGAATGATTTCGTTTACCGGGCGCGTCTTGGTGATGTAATCGGCGTGCAGCGGCTGATCGGGGACGATTAGCGTGCGCGCATAGAAGCCCTGGATTTCATCATAGTCACGCACAACTTTCGGGGAAAGTCCGTCTTTAACACGCTTCTCTTTACGGAATTGAGATGGCTCAAGCGGCTTACCTTGGTCGATTGTCTGTATCGGAACGAGCACTTCGACCATGTCGATCGGAGTTTGCTTGATGACTTCAACGAACGCTTTTGGCTGAACTGTTTGCGCGTCTTCCGCGCCGATCAGAAGATATGCCGCGGCAGAGAAGAATACCAAGCCCGCGATCGAAACAAACACTAATGCCCGGCCTCGATCTGTTTGATATACGCGGCTTCGACCGCCGAATTGCCTGGACATACAACCTTTTAAAACCGGCGAAATAAATCGCCAAAAAAACCAAGTAGTAACCTGCCTTTCGGGAACTTCCGTCCCCGAAAGGCGTTAAATAGCAGTTATTGTACGCTGCTATTGATTGCAGAGAACTTCGCCGAGACTGAGCGGCCAAGCGTCTGAACCGCTACGATCGCAACAATCGCGATCAGCGCGACGAGAAGAGCATACTCAACTAAGCTTGCCCCGCGCTCATTCTCTCGGCTCTCGACACCTTCTACCACCACATTATTATTATCGTTCATCTTCTAATGATCCTCCAATTTCTCGATTAACACCACCGCGCAGAAACCTCCGCAGTGAAACCACGCCCCGAAGAACGCATAGATCCGATCAAGGAACTTCACGTACCTACATAGGCACTATCGGCACTCCAGCCAAAAAGCTAGAGAGCTTTACTCAAGAGTATATTAAACTTCCGAAATGCTCTAGATGAAATTATGTAAGCAAATTAAGGATTTTTGCATGATAGGGATTATGACGCTCACTACGGATTAATAGTAAATGCAGCGAGCGACCATTCGAACTGCCCCTTTTCGGCAAAAATGATACGTTTGCTCCTAATCTCGTCAGAACAACCAACCCCTCCCAAAAAAATACAACGGTTACAATACGTTACTATCGTTTTCCAAGTACTCGCTGCAGCCAGCCACCACGGGCCCCACCACTATCAAGAGGCCCCTCCGTAGGACTTACTTGACTGTCACCGACTTCGATGATTCCAATCTCGCGCGCAACGCGTTCAATAGCGAGACTCGTCGCTTTCTGACCAAGTCCATATAATGTGCGCCCGCTTCCCGGCCACAGAGCGCCCTTCGGATCATTCGGAATCGGCGGCAACCGCCAAGCCTGCTCACCGAGATGGTGCGCTGGTTCCAATTCAGCGGCAATTTGCGGAACTCCCATCAACGCTCCCGAATACGGATTTACCAAGAAAACGATGCGATCGATGCTACCCACGAGCGTTTTGATATAACGCAGATACAGATCGACAGCGGTCAATCCAAGCACCGTATCGTCAATGACCACCAATACTACGTCGGAATTTCTTATGACCGCACCGGCCGCAGGCCCGATTCGTCCACCCGTGTCGACAATAACCACATCAAACAATACGCGCGCGATTTCAATGATGCGCTGCGCCATACCCATGCCGTCCGTGTGGCAAACGATGTCCATTGACTCAGCCATCTTATCCGGCGGCATCAGCACCGATACTTGATTATCAATTGCAATAAGCGCTTCTTTAAGGGATTCGCGCGATATTTCGCGGGATCCGTTGACCCACGAACTAACGACGCGCGCTTCAGATCCATTTACGGTCAGTGAGCGGCTCAGATCGCGCGTTTCGACATCGAGATCCCACAGCATCGTTTTACGATTGAAAAAACTGCATACTTCGGCAAGCGCCGCAGCAATGGTAGTCGCGCCGACGCCACCCTTCGCGTGAGCAATTGTTATCACGCGCCCTTCGCGCGTGCGACCCTCTTTTCTAAATTCGGCGTGAATTGCGACGAGCTCTTGAAGGAAATCTAACGGGCTCGCGCTATCAGGAAAAACTTTACGCACCCCTACCGAATGCGCTTGGCGAAACGCGCCGCCGCCGTACGCCTCGTCGGAAACGAACATAATGATGTGCAACCAGGGAGCTATCGTCATCGAAGAGCGGGCAATCGCAATCGCGCGATCATCGAGCCCCGATCCGAGAACGAGTACATCCGCTTCGGTAACACGTTCACTGTATTCCCGCTCGCTGACGAGCTTTACTTTCAAATCAAGCATTTCAACGTCGCTCTGGCTGAACGCTTCGATACGTTTGGCGCAAAAAGCCTGCGATTCGGTCGTGCTATCTACAATTAAAAGTTTCATCTCTTCTTAGTTTAGCGGTTAATCGACAATGTGAACACTCCCCTCATTCCGGGAACTTAGCAGGTCAGGAAAGAGAGAGCGTAACACCATAAATCCAAGACCAACACCGAGCACAACAGCAACTACGAGCGTAACGACGTCTATTATCAACGAACGAGTCCCGGAATCCCGCATGCCACTCAGTCGCTGGAAGCGATTTTCAACCGTCGGTTCAATGCGGATATCCTGACGGCGAGATCTCGGCGCTGCCCAACCTCCCGCGTCGCGTTCGTTTAGCGCTGGCGGAGGCTCATTCATTGGCCCTTGCTTCGTAAAAAATGTCGTTGGCGCTGAGACCGTTTGTGAGACACCCCATTTATCGCTGTTCGGCGCGCGCACAGGCTCCTCAATTGGTCCGCCAAGTAGATCGCGAGACGGCTCGTATCCTCCTGGACGGTTTGCCTTCGGGAGAGTTCCATCACTCGACGCTGTGCGCGAAGGGGATGCCTCGGGCTGAGCTTTGTTGTTGAGAAGCGTCGGGCCAACATAGGTCGACGCGACTGATGGAGCACGCTGCAATATAGTCGGATTTACACGCGCATCTCCCTTAACCAGCTCTTGAAGATCATTGAACATCTCCGCCGCCGATTGATACCGCTTCTCCGGATCCCGCTCCATCGCGTGCAAAATTATCTTATCTAATCCCGGCGGGCACTCTGGGCGCTTCAAACTCGGCGGTTCAGGATCTTGCTTGAGTTTTTTGGTCATTGTCGCATAGACGCTTTCGCCCTGGAACGCCGCTTCACCGGTAATCATTTCATAGCCGATGATGCCGAGCGCATAAATGTCGGAGCGCCAATCCACCTGAGAATTGAGCATATATTCGGGACTTACGTATTCAATCGTGCCGACTACGCCACCGTGCTCGGTCAGACGAGGGCCGGTGCCTGTGCGCGCAATGCCAAAGTCTGCAATCTTCACATGGCCGTCTTTGGTAAGCATGATATTCTCAGGTTTCATATCGCGGTGGACGATGCCTGCGTCGTGAATCGCCTGTAGACCCGCGCTCATTTCTGAGAGGAAGCGGATAATCTCAGCGATTGAAATAAGCTGATCGCGGCTTCCCAAACGCTCAGCAAGATCACCGCCGGCGACATACTCCATCGTGTAGGCGAGTAACTCTCCATCGCGCAGATACTCATACGCGCGCACTACATTCGGATGAGATACGCCATACGAAGCGAAAATCTCGTTGCGGAAGCGCGCGGCAGCGACTTTATCTTGAGCAACTTCAGGGAAAAGAACTTTAACGGCGACGATATGCCCGGACAGTTCCCGGTGGCGGCATGCGTACACGAGCCCCATATTGCCCGAGCCGAGGCACTTGATGACTTCATACCGGCCGGCGATCACCGTGCCCGGCTGAAGACTTATCAGATGTTCGTCAACCATCACAACAGCTATTCCCGAATTATCCCTCGCTGCGTACGATTACGGTAACGTGGAATGTACGCTCCCCAAAGCGCACGATATCTCCGTGTTCCAAAAAGCTCTTTTCACCTGACAACTCAATTTCTGTTTCAGCACCGAATCGACGTATGAACGTTCCGGTCTCAGAAAGTTGATCGAGGATCTGTATTTCGCCCGATGGCGTTACGCGCATGATTGCATGCAGCGGGGACACCGTAGCGTCGTCAAGAAGCAGATAGTTGCCCGATGACTGCGGTGCCGACGTGACGATCATTCGTCCGTTCCGGAGTGTGCACACTTCGCCGAGTGGGTTCTTATCGAAGGAAACAAGAAAGCCGGTAAGCGGCCCTTCGTTTACCCAAACGGCAAGATCGGAAACGTTTCCCGCCGCCGTACTGCGCGCAGCAGGAGCTGCAACAGGAGCTGCTGGAGGCGGCTGTACTGCTCGCGGAGTTTCAGTCGGTGTTTCACGGCGCGGTGTTTCCACCACCGTTGGACGCGGTGGAGGCGTCTTCTCGGCTTCCGCTGCGGCCGGTTGTACGACTTGTGAATAAAATCCCTGGCTTGGCGCAGCCGCGTGCGGCGAAATCGTAGCGGCAACATCGCTCTGCGTATACGGTGTGATTGTTTGCGCCACATTCTGCCCGAGCTTGGCGCGAACCTGTCCGGTAATTTCTGGAGTCAGCATCACAGTGCGATTGCGCGCGCGCGTGGACTGATCCTGCTTCTGATCGAACTTTTCATCCATATCGTAATCTTTATCACTCATGGCTTTCCCTCAATCTAAAATTTACTTGGCGAGGCCCCACAAAAAGTATGCGCTGGTAAGCACCGCTGAAATCAACGAAAGGAGCAAAACGAGCGCGATATTCTTAAGTGGTGACGCGATTGAAACGTGACGGTTTGCCGCGCGTTCTTTGAACTTTGGCGTAACGGGTTTTGCTGGTTTCAGCGCTGTAGCCGGTTTTTCGTTGCGCAATTGGCCTTCGAGCGGGATTATCGCCATCGTAATGTTGTCGTAGCCGCCGCGCGTACGCGCTAAGTCGACAAGCTCGATGCATGCGCGCTGTGGAGATTTGCTGCAAACGACTTCCGCAATTTCGATATCATTCACCAAACTGTAGAGGCCGTCAGAACAGAGAAATAAGAAATCTTGCGCCTGATCTGCTTCGAGGGGCCAGAGCCAGAATTTCTTGAACGCAATATCGAGTCCTGGCTCCGCGCCAAGACAGCGTGTGAGAATGTGCGCTTGCGGATGATTGAGCGCCTCTTCTGCAGAGATGTGTCCGCGCTCGACGAGCTCCTGCACGTACGTGTGATCAACAGTGAGCTGCTGAATTGCGCCCTCGCGAATAAGATAGGCGCGCGAGTCGCCAACATGTCCGATACAGACTTCGTTTTCAGTGATGATTGATGCCACAACCGTGGTGCCCATTCCTGAGAATGCCGGGTTCTGGCGGCGCAGCACGATGATGCGGTTTGCCTCGAGGATTGCACTCTTGAGCGCTATTTCCGCTGGGCGGCCATCTTGGCCCTCGAGATCGCGGCGCATTGCGTCTATCGCAAGCTGCGCAGCGAGTTCGCCGCCCGTTGAACCACCCATGCCGTCGCAAACGATCCAGGCGACTCCTGAAGTCGAGTCGACAACCGAGTAACGATCTTCGTTCAGATCGCGCTCGCATCCTGTATCGGAAATGGCGGCAGGTACAATCTCGCTATCCGATACACCATCGGCAGCAAGCTCCCCCGGTTGACGCCCCTGATCTAACATGAAACCCTAAAAAACCTAGTCGCTTTAGTGGTATCGGCAGATAATCCGCTAAGCTTCAGTATAGTTCTTCTATAGCTTGGATTCAAAAAATCCAATTTCTAAGTCGGCAAAATCCGGTCTACTGTCGACTTTTCTGGGGTGCGAATCCCAATTAGGGTCTATAGTCATCCTAAAAGCTCCCATATCGCATTTGGGGAGAATATAGGATTTAAACATCCACCCTTCATGGTGGTTTTATCGAAAAAAAAATAAAACAGTTCATCAAAATTCCTTTTTTAATGCATGGCGGCTCAATCTAAAAACTATCTCTATGTCGTGCTCGCCCTGGCCGCCTGCGCGCTGCTACTCCTGCCCTACTTTGGTATCCTCGATTTCATTTCACCTGCTTCCGATCCAGCGCCGAGAACAGCCAAAAAAGAATACCCGGGCGACACCGACATCAGTTCCACCCCGCAGCGTGAATACCAAAAAGCAAAACCCGAGGATCAAAAGAAGCGGCTCGCTGAAATCGAGCAGCTTCTCGATTGAGGAGGAACGATGGTTAAAATTAACAAAATTTACACGCGCACGGGCGATGACGGAACGACCGGCTTAGTCGGTGGAACTCGTATAGCAAAAACTTCCCCTCGGGTATCCGCATACGGAGATGTTGACGAATTGAATTCGTGGATAGGCTTCGTTGCGTCGCTCGTCGCGTCCGCCCCCGAACTTGCATCGGTAGTCGCGCCCCTCGCTGCGATTCAAAATGAGTTATTTGATCTCGGTTCAGAACTCGCCTCTCCGGCCGGAGCTGATTTGAGCCTACTGCCAATCATAGGGTCCAGTCAGGTAGTCCAGCTCGAGAAATGGATCGACACATTTTCCGGATCTCTTCCCGAGCTTCATTCTTTTGTTCTTCCCGGCGGACATCAAATCACGAGCGCGCTTCATATCGCACGCTCGGTTGCGCGGCGCGCCGAGCGAAGTGTGCTTGCAGTGCATGAAGAGGAAGCGGTGCGGGACGTTGCTATTCAGTATTTGAACCGTTTGAGCGATCTGCTTTTTTCATTGGCGCGGTATACGTCGAATGCGTTGGGGCATAAGGAGGTTCTCTGGTCGCCGGCGGCGACAAGAGGAACCGGTCAGTAAAAACCGCTCACGCAAGCAAGAAAAATCGCCAGCGTGTCTTTCTCAGTTGGCTGATGCCGATTCTGATTGCTAAATTTAAAAGCCGTTGTACGCGCTCTCGAAAGCTTCGATCGACGCCTGAATGATATCTGGGGAGGTGCCTTTCCCGACTGATATTGAGCCGTTACGACTAAGTTTCAATTCGACGTAGACCACGGCATTAGTACCTTGGCTGCGAATAGCGACTTTGTAGTTTCCGAGCGAGAAATTCATCTCTTCGCCGCACGCTTTCTGCAGCGCATTGATTACCGCATCGACCGGACCAACACCTTCCGCCTGTGCCTCATAGTCACGGCCATCAAGCGTGACGACAACGCGCGCGTCGGGCTTGCGATCCTTCCCCGTATGGACTTCGAAGTCTTTGACGGTCATCACCGGCTCAGACGGCTTGCGTGCCGTTTCCAGCACGTCTTGCACGATATCTTGCAAGTCGGCAAAGGTTACCGGTTTGCCTTTCTTTAGGAATTTAGCAACCGTGCTCTGAATCAAAGCAAGGTACGCGTCATCGTACGCGCTCTGAAAGTGCCGTTTGATCGAATCGGCGACTTCTTGTTTCGATGGGTCAGCGCTGAAAATCACCTGATTTTTGTCTACGACCGAAACGGTTTTTCCTTCGAAGAACTTGTTCTCGTAGAGCTGCAAGAATTCGCCCACGGTCGGATAAATCGTCGGGGGCTTAATAATGACGTTCAGTAGCGGCGCTGGATCTTTCAATCCGCTCCCGGTCAAAACGCAGACGACTCTCTTATTAGCTATCGCGCCAGAGCGGCACTGCTTGATCAATGCGGCTATGGCCGTCGCGCACGATGCCTCGACGAAAAGCCCTTCTTCACGTGAAAGCATGAATTGCGCCTCAAGTGTTTCCTTATCAGAAACCGCAACGGCTTCACCCTTGGTCGAGTACACTGCGTCAAGGGCCTTCATACCATCGAGCGGATTCTTAACGGCGATCGCCGAGCAGATCGTATCGAGCTCGGTTAAAATTTCAGCATCGCGAGAATTTTTCTGAAATCCCCTGACAACACTCGCGGCGCCTTCCGCTTGGACGCCGATTAAGCGAGGCAGCTCGTCAATTAAGCCGAGCGTTTTATATTCGTGAAATCCTTTTGCATATCCCGCAATATTTGTTCCGCAACCGATCGGCACAAAGACGGCGTCCGGCGGATTAAAATACATCTGATCGACGATTTCAAATGCGGCGGTCTTTTGTCCCTCGACGCGGAACGCGTAATCTCCCGCCAAGTAAAAACCGAGCTCGCCCGCAACCCGCTCGGCGAGCTGCGCGGCATCGTTATAGCTGCCTTTTACCTGAACAATACGCCCACCATACGATATCGCCTGGCACAATTTCGAAGGCGGTGTGTCTTCCGGAACAAAAACGAAACACGGGATCTGCGCCGCTGCAGCGTAACAGGAGCAGGAAGCCGCCATATTTCCGGTCGATGCAACGACTATACCTTTCGCGCCAAATTCTTTAGCAATCGTCAACTCGACCGCCGAACCGCGGTCTTTGAACGAACCCGTCGGATTGTGAGATTCAAGTTTGAAGTACAAATCGACATTAAGATCGGAACCGATCTTACGACTCTTAATCAGCGGTGTGGCACCCTCTTTTAAAGAGATAAAGCTCGCATAATTTTTGAGCGGCAGAAACGGCAGATACTTGGTGACTATCGGGGGCGCCTGACGAAGATTGTCGAGATTAATCCGCGCGCGAATTTCCTCGATATCCATCACGACTTCCCATGGCGCGGTGTCGCCGGTGAAGATCAGGTTGGTCGGAGTTACTTTTTGTTTCGTGCGAAAATCGGCGAGGTAATACATGACTCTTCCTTTCTGTGCCTCGCCGCCAAAAGGGGCGGCGAGGCGCATGAAAATGATATTTACGGACGAAGCTTACGGACGGTCTGTCCAGCCTGCCAAATTTCGCGATCGGCCATTTCTTTCAGCTCAGCGTTGAGCTTCTCGCGGTAATCAGCCTTGCTGTTCGATTCGATCGTAATACGCGCTTCATTTCCTGAAGCGACGCTCTTGTAGAGCGCTTCAAATACAGGATACGTCGCTTCTTTAAAGCGCGGCATCCAGTCGAGCGCGCCACGTTGCGCGGTCGTCGAGCAGCTCGCGAACATACAAACCAAGCACTTTTACCCAACGAGCGGAACCAGGCTCTGCGTGAGCTCTTCAACGGTTTCGTTAAACGCTTCGCTCGGCGAGTGCCCATTCTTTCGCAGCACTTCGTATTGCGCTTCGATCATACCTGCGAGCGCGCCGATAAGCACGCCGCGCTCTCCGGTAAGATCGCTGGTGACTTCATTTTTGAAATCGGTCTCAAAAAGATATCCCGAGCCAACCCCGATACCAAGCGCGAGAATTCTGTCGCGCGCCGTACCGCTTGCGTCCTGATGGACCGCGAAGCTCGAATTGATGCCACGTCCCTCTAAGAAAAGGCGGCGCACGCTGCGTCCGGAACCTTTCGGAGCAACGAGAGTCACGTCGACATTCGGAGGCGGTACGATTTGCGTCTGATCCTTATAGACGACTCCGAATCCGTGGGAGAACGTCAGCATCTTGCCGCTCGAGAGGTGCTCTCGAATAACCGGCCACGCTTCAATTTGTCCCGCATCCGAAAGAAGATTAACGATAATTGTCGCCTTTTTGCAGGCTTCTTCGATTTCGAAAAGTGAGGTTCCTTCTATCCAGCCATCCTTTTTGGCTTGTTCCCATGAGTTCCCCCCCTTACGCTGACCGATTATAACGTTGAATCCGTTGTCGCGCAGATTGAGACTCTGCGCCGGGCCCTGCACACCGTATCCAATCACAGCAATCACGTCGTTCTTGAGAACTTCTTTCGCTTTCGAAAGTGGGAATTCTTCCCGCGTTACTACGGTCTCTTCTACACCGCCAAATTTCATTTTAGCCATATTCTATTCCTCCATTAAAATTTCTTCGCTACTTGCGAATTGCAATTCGTCCCGAGTGAATGAACTCGGAAATGCCGAACGGCTCGAGCAGAAGATAGAGCGAGCGAATATCCTCCTCGGTCCCGGTCTGCTCCACCACCAACGCTTCAGGCTGAGCGGCAATAATCGAAGCGCCATTTCCACGCGCGATCTCTTCCGCACGGCGGCGATCCTCCGCTGAATTAGTGCGCACTTTGATAAAAGAGATTTCTTTATAATACAAGCCGCTGTCCTCGGTCGCGAAAACGTCGCGGACTTCGATAATGCGGCGGATCTGCTCGACGATCTTTTCTGCTAGCTGCTCGGGAATACACACGACGATAGTGAAGCGTGAAATGCCGTGCTGTTCAGTATCCGATACGGTCAAACTTTCGACGTTTATCTTGCGGCGTGTAAAAACGGTCGTGATACGATGAAGCACGCCAGGGCTATTCTCGGTAAAAATTGAAATGGTGAACAATTTATCGCTCATGGCACATTCCCATCAATGCTATTCGAGCCGGATATCAGCAATGCCCGCGCCTGCTGGGACCATCGGAAATACGTTCTGCTCTTTTTCGACGCGTATATCGAGCAAATACGGACCCTTCGTTTCGAGCATGCGCTCGACCGCCCCAGTAAGCTCGGAACGCTCTTGTACAATCTCGGCGTCGATTCCAAACGCCTGTGACAGCTTGACGAAATCAGGATTTTCCAAGTGCACGAAAGAATAGCGATTGTCGAAGAACAGCTCTTGCCACTGCCGAACCATGCCGAGAAAGTTATTATTGAGAATCACAACCTTTACCGGCGCCTTTTCTTGCGCAATCGTGCCTAGCTCTTGAAACGTCATCTGAAACCCGCCGTCTCCGATGATCGCGATAACTTCACGGTCAGGAGCCGCAAGCTTCGCACCAAGCGCCGCCGGAAGCGCGAACCCCATCGTGCCGAGTCCGCCTGATGTAATATAGCTATCCGGCTTAGCGAAGCGATAGTATCGCGCAGCCATCATCTGATGCTGACCGACGTCGGCAACAATAACCGCTTCACCAGCGGTCTTTTCCGACAATACGCGTACCACTTCACTCATCTTGAGCGCGCCAGCCGTGGGATAGATGCTGTGTTTGATGACCTTTTCGTATTCGAGCGCGGCAGACTCGGAGAACTTCGCAAGCCAGTGAGGGTGCTGGCTCTCCTTGATCTGCGGCAGCAAGGCTTCAAGAGCCCGCTTGGCATCCGCATGAAGCGCGACTTCGACCTTCATATTCTTGTTAATTTCTGCCTGATCGATCTCTATATGAACGATCTTCGCGTTACGCGCGTATTTGTTTAGATCTCCCGTCACTCGATCATCAAACCGCATCCCAATTGCAATGATTACATCCGCCTCATTGGTCAAAATATTCGGCGCGTAGTTTCCATGCATGCCAAGCATTCCCGCATATAACTTGTGATTGGTGGGAAATGCCGATAATCCATGCAGCGTGCTGGCAACTGGAATTTGCGCACGCTCTGCAAGCGCTTTTACCTCTTCGACGGCCTGGGCTATTAACACACCGTGGCCGACGAATAGTAGCGGACGTTCAGCCTGGTTGATTACTTCAGCTGCGCGCGCAACTGCATCATCATTCGGCGCCGAAGGAACGGGCGCGCTGCTCACCGAATGCACCTATTGGTAGCTGAATTCGCACTGATCGA
>CAYTAW010000065.1:4046-11717 GCA_964435675.1 uncultured Bdellovibrionales bacterium | reverse complement strand
GTATAGCGCGCATCGGTTGTTTCGTCCGGACTGCCGATGATCTCATCATTAAACTTGGCTTGGTCTCCCAGCCCTTTCCACTCATCCCCATCTCCTTCCTTATATTCCTCCGCTCGCTGATCATCCTTGGTATTTTTAGGATCTTTTACCTCTTTCGTCTGATCTTCGCGGTGTTGCTCAATCTCGCCCTTCTCTTCTTCTTTGCTGGTTTTGTCGGCGCTGCTCGAGTCGTCAGCGCCTGATTTCTCAGCATCCTGATTTTGATCGTCTGGCTTGCCCCCCGACTCTCCCTGTTCCTTTTTTTGAGTATCTTTCGGTTCGTCCTTTTTCTGTTCGCCGGAGTTCGGCTTTTGGCCCTCACTCTGCTCCCCCTTCTCTTCGCCTTTTTGCTCCTTCTCGCCCTGCTTTTCGCCCTCACTTTTCTGCTCTTTAGCTTCTTGTTGCTGGTCGGGCTTTTGTCCTTCTTGGCCGCTCATACCCTGCTCTTTTTTTACCTGCTCAAGAGACTGCTGCGCGCGTTCAAGCGCTTGCTGCTGCTCGCTCTTTGCCTCTCCTTGCTTACTACCGGGCTGCCCCTGCGAATCGGGTTGCTCGGCGCCATCGTCCTGCGGATCGCCTTCTTTCTGATCGCCCTGGTCCTTTTTATCTTTCTGGCCATTCTTACCCTGCTTCTCGCCCTCTTTCTTTTCCTGATCGCCCTCTCCCTGCTCGCCCGACTCTTTCTTTTCGTTTTTCTCGCTCTTTTGTTCCCCCTTTTGCCCTTCCTGCTTTTCGGAGTCTCCCTGACCGTCAGATTGATCGGACTTCTCTTCTTTATCCTGATCTTTATCGCCCTCTTGCTGTTCATCCGATTCACTGGATTTATCGGATCCTTCCTGCCCGTTCTTCTCTTGGTCGGAATCTTGTTCCGAATTATCATTCTTATCTTGCTCCCCTGATCCGTCTCCGCCGCTTTGATCCTCGGACTCTTGATTGTCTGGCTCTTCGTTCTTTTGCTGATCCAAAGAATCTGGCGGGGTAACTATCGGTGTCGGGACGCCTGGTTTGCCTTGCCCCTCCCCGCCGGATCCCGCTGAAGAGTTAATTGCCTCCTCAATTTTTGCCTCAGCATTGAAGATTGATTCAGCTATATTCTCGCGCATTCCGGGCGCGTCCTTAGGCCCCTCAATGTTTTGAATTACCTCGCCTAAGATTTCTTTCACGTCTTCAGGAAGCAATTCTTCATCAACAATTTTTTTGAGTTCATCGAGCGCCCCGCCAGCTATGGAAGGAACGTGGTAGTGGAGAAATAGAAAACACGCCACGAGCGAACCGATTATGCCGGCGAGCTTCACCCAATCACGGCTTCCGAGCCGAAAAGGCACGATCGCCGCCGGACGCGAAATATTATCATCGGGGAGCTGCAACAGCTGCTGCTCGATAAAGTCACGAATATTTTCCTTGTCCGTGTGAATGCCAAAGAATGAGAGCTCGGCATAACTGACGACGCGCTCTTTCGCATCCCACGCTGCATCGACACGCGAATATAGCTCGACATCGCCGCGCGCGGCGGCTGCCCCGTATTTCAAATAAAAAGTCAGCGCGAGCACTACGCCCGCAAAAGAGCCGCCGAATACGACCCAGAGCTGGTAATGATAATAATAGAGGGCCGCTGCCGGCAGCAGCCCGAAAAGGGCGAATATGAGCGCTGCGCTGAGCAGCACTTTGACGCGGGCGATGCGGCGCGCCCGCCGCCGAACTTCCTCTAGATAAAGCTCGACATCCACCGGCTTCCTATTTATTCAACTGGAAGCGGCGAACCGCGTCATTGTGCTCTTGGAGGGTGACTGAAAAAAAGTGTCCGCCAGTTCCGTCGGCGACGAAATACGCAAATTCGGACGCGGCGGGAAAGAGCGCCGCATGAATTGCTGTCTTTCCAGGATTGGCGATCGGACCGGGAGGCAATCCGTAATTGATATACGTATTGTAAGGCGATGGGCGCTCTAGATCGGCCTTGGTTAAATTGCCGTTGAAATTAGGGATACCGTAAATCACCGTTGGATCGAGCTGGAGCTTCATTCCCGTTCTCAACCTATTGTGAATAACTGAGGAAATTAGCGGCTGCTCACTGACCATTCCGCTTTCTTTTTCGACAATCGACGCTATCGTCAAAACTTCATGACGCGACAAATTTAGCATCGCGGCGCGTCGAATATAATCTTCGCTCCAATTTTTATCTCCCTCGGCAAGCAGCGTTTGAATAATTTGCTGCGCAGTAGTCGGACGCGAAAAGAAATACGTTTCGGGAAACAGGTATCCCTCAAGACTCGACGCCTGAATATTTGCGCGCGCAAGTACAGCGGGATCAATAATTGCTTTTTCGAAGTCAGCCTTAGAGATTAACCCCGCATCTTCGAATAGCTGACCTATATTCCAGATCGACATCCCCTCTTTGATTGTCACTTTGCGCTTATAGGTGTCGCCTGAAAAAAGTTTTTCGAGTAAATCAAGCGCATTCATTTTGCGCGTAAGTTCGTACTCGCCCGTATTGATAATGCCTCGACCCTTGCGAACCCGGGCGAGCACGTCGAGGCTCCACCAGTAACGTACCAAATTCTGCTTTTCGAGTTCTTTGGCGATGGCGCGGAAGGACTGACCCGGCAATACCTCAAAAAACACCGGTGTCGCTTCATCTGCGTTAATTGGTGTCATAAAAATAAACGTCATCGCTTTAGTTATCAGCAATGAGACGAGCACAGGGACGAGAATAATCAGCAGTATTCGAAGCAAAGAGCGCATATTTTTATTCCAACAAACCCGGCAACCGGAAGCGCCTAACACGGCGCACTATCTAGCCTTTTGGTAACTCCAAATATCTCTCGATTAAAATGGACGCCGCAAGAGCATCAATCCGTCCAACTTCCGGCTGGCGTACGCCAGAATCGCGCAGCCGCTGCAACGCTTCCTCGGATGAGGCATATTCATCGACGAATTCAAGCGGTATTTCGATTCGTTTTTCCAACCGGCGCGAAAATTGGCGTACCTTTTCACACTGTTCGCTCTCGCTACCATCGTCGTTAAGAGGAAGACCGACAATTATGCGCTCAACCTGTCTCTCGGAACAGAGCGCAAGGATCGCCCGTTCCGCTTCACCTTTGGCACGCTGAAAGGTGGAATGCGGCATAGGTACGGCAGCGGACCGCTCGTAGAGAGCAACCCCGACCCGCACATCACCAATGTCCAACCCAATCAACCACATAGCCACGTATCTAACATTTTAGTTTAAGAACGATGTTTGCGAAATACGGCAAAAACTACCGTTCCAAACCTCCTTAAGATGCAGCACTGTAGCATTGCCAAATAGGGGTCGATAAATATCATCGGAGACCGCGAAGTTTACTAACTATTCTAAAGATTTATCCGCTTCCTCCCGACTCCGGCAATTGTGCCGCTGCCGCGAAATGAACAAAAATGCCAATAAAAATGGCGTTTTTAATGATCTCTTCGTATTGTCCTTAGGACTGACGCTCTATAGAATGAGCATTCGGTAGTGCCCGGTGAATAAGAAAACAATAATAAAACGTACTTCTCACAAAGTAGCTGTCGCAGCAGCCGCTGCATTCGCAGTAGCCATAAGCGCAGACCTTCCGCTCAGGCCCGAAAGCGCTCCGCTAATCATTGAAGGTAACGCTTCATTGATTAATGACGATCAGATCCGTCAGTTGATCGCTGGCTCAAACGACAGAGATCATCATCCACACAGCCTTTCGATAAAAAAATACACCGTTAAAAAAGGTGACTCGCTTGGTCGTATTTGGTCCAAGTTCGGCGGCACACTAGCAAAGGCTTCTCAGGCGCTGCAAGAGCTGCGTTCGGTTGGAAAATCGGCTGACGTATTACGCGTTGGCGACAACCTCTCGCTACTTATCTCGCGGGATGGGGAGATTCGTGGCTTCCGCCGCAAATTGAGCGATGGCACTGTGGTTCTTCTCAGAGATTCCGCTGAGGGCGATGTGTCGACATCGGTTACTGTTCCGAAGATTACCGAGTCTGAGCGCATAGTAGGCGGCACCATATACTCTTCCTTTTCGCGCGCCGCACGCGATCAACAAATTCCGTATGAGGTAATCGACGACTTAGTCGACCTTTTCGGGAATCGCATAGATTTCCGACGCGATTTACAGGTTGGCGATTCATTCTCGGTTATTTACAAGGAAAAACGCACCGAAAAAGGCGCGCTCATAGAAGCAGGCGAAATTGTCGCAGCTTCGATTGAAAACGAAGGAAAACTAATTGCCGCAGTTCGTCATGTCGCAAAGAACAATCAAGTTAACTATTACAACGAAGCGGGGAATATAATCGGCGACTATTTCCTGCGCTTTCCGGTGCAATTCACGCGCATTTCATCGGTATTTACCAACAAGCGGCTGCATCCGATTCTGCACAAGAATCGCCCGCACAACGGCGTTGATTTCAGCGCGCCTACCGGTACTCCGGTGCGCGCAGTTGCGAATGGCGTAATCTCTGACATGGGTTACGACGGCGGGCGCGGAAACTACATCCGCATCCAGCATGACGCAAAATACAGCACCGAGTACTTCCACCTTTCAAAAATCACACCGGGACTTCGGCGCGGCAGCAGGCTCAGTAAAGGCAGTGTCATTGGTGGCGTCGGCGCGACCGGCTTGGCAACCGCTCCGCATCTTCACTTTGGATTTTTCGAAAATGGCAAATATGTTGATCCGCTCAAGACAAAACTTCCAACCGAACCGGTTGGCGGGGACGACATCCCAAATGGATACCTAATCGCAACACTGCAAACACTAAAGAATCAGCATGAGCTGACCCGCGTCGCGGCCAACAAGCCAGCGCCGAAGGCGTAATACGCTGCTCTTACTCTCGGCATTTAACGGTGGATACACTCTGGGTTCGCGTAGAGCATTGGTTCGCACAGAGTAGCTGAGAATCTAGGGCTCGAAGATATCACGCAGTTCACGGGCGCGTTCTTTTTGCGCGCGGAGCTGGCTTATTGCGTGCCCAAAAGCTGACCAGAAAAGAGGCTGCGGAAGCTTGGCACGCGTTTCCATGGCCTTGAAGGCAGCTTTTTTCAAACGCGACACTTCCTGCGCAATCGCACTCGGAACCTTATCGTCATCTCTAAAAATCTCGTCGTCACGGCTCATCAAAACCACCTTCTTTCATTTTATCATAATGGGATCGCTACGTCAGAGATTACTTGAAAAGGCCGAATGACTTTTCAATGGCTAAAAAACCCTTGTTCCTTCCGCTGAGTATGCTTAAATTGAATCTAAATACTCGAACAACGTATCTGAACAGCAACGTATCTGAACATCAGTGGTGACTGTAGTTTCGAGTCAGGTGTATGTCGAAAAAATCAACTACCGCTTTGTCCTTCGCGATATTTTGCGCAGTCATGCTGCGTATTTCTCCATGCTTGGCCGACCAAGTATACCGCTGGGAAGGCAAGGACGGGGTCGTTCACTATTCATCTGAGCCGCCTGAAATCGACGCAAAACCCGCCGATCTTCCGCGTATCACGCGCGGACGACTCGGTCTTCAAGCTAAGACTTTCGAAACATGCGATCGTCACGGCGGGATCAATTGCCAAGTTGGCGCAGATCTCGACGGCAGCGTGATTTGCACCGATGGATACAGCGATACTCCGACAAGGTTCCGCTTTCACTGCAACTCGCCAAAACTCGAGATCGCTGACATCGGTAACATCAAAGACAATGGGGAATTCACCATCTTAGTTCGCAATTCTCGTTCAGTTGCGGCGGAAAAGCCCGAGCTTATATTGCGGCTCAACCAGTCAGCCGCCGGTGTCGTGCTGCGCGGGCCGGAAATAATTCCGCCTTTTGAAGTGGGGGAGTTCATCTACAAGCCCGAGGAAAATGGCGTGGTCAATCAGAAGCTGAGACCCGATCAGGTAACGGTAAATTGCTTTAATTGTGAATAGCCGAGCGCTGCCCGCTGACTCTCCTTCCTGTAATAAATTAGCTAGCGATCATAGCTGCTTAAACTGAACAACCAGATCCATTTCCTAATTTTAAGCGGTCCTAAAAAACTTAAAAATTCTACGAAATTTAGGCCGGTCTTTGGCGATAAATAATTAAATTTATTGGGAAATCTTATTTTTGGCGGTTCACTGTCCTTTTCGGGTATAATAAGAGAAGGAAGCATGGCAGGTTTTACACTCGGGGTCCCTGAATGTATCCCATTGTTTTCCATCAGTTTTTCCATCGAGATCGCTCACGTACATGCTACAGAAATCAGCAATTCATAAGATCATTCCCATTTTGAAAAAGCACTGTAAGCGTGCGCTCAAAATGCACGTGCACGGTTTTCCGGGTCCCTACTTCAGCTCTTTTCTGCTCCGCGATATCGACAGCTTCAACACGTTCGCCAGCAACGGCTCTCTCTACCGTAGGAATACCGATCGTACCCGCTACGTCTATTGCGACCTGCGCGTAGGTAATAATCGCTACGATCAGGTCAGTGAAGGCGGCCTTTACGATAACGATGAAGAGCTTGAGTCCAACAATTTTGTAAAGGTTCCTGTCGATGACCGTGTTTACGACGGACTTAACATATCGCTCTGGCACCTCTCTGAAGCCAAATTCCGTGAGGCGCTCGTCGATTATAATCAGCGCGAGTCGGCTGGAGTCTCACGCGTCGATCCGAATCGCAAATTTTATTCTTTTATTCCCGCGCCTAAAATTATTTCAATCAAATACGCGCGCCCCGAATTAGTCGATGAAGAGAAGTGGACGCGATTCTGCAAAGAAGCGTCGCGCTGGATGAGCGAGCTACCCCACCTCTCCTCGAGTTGGGTTGATTTCACAGTTACGCAAGAGAGTAAAATCTTCGTTAGCACTGAGAACTCTGTGATCGTTCAGCATTCACAAGTGTTTACGCTTTCGGCTGCTTTTCAAAAACTAACGTCAGAGGGCTCACAGCTCGAGCAAGAGCTCGTTATTAATACTGGCACGCAAAAAGAGCTGCCGAGCATGCGCGAATTCAAGAAACTCGCGCAGACGAAATACGATCAGCTTCAGAAGCTGGTTAAGGCAAAAAAAATTCACGCATTTTCCGGCCCTGTGCTGCTCTGCCCAATTCCTGCTGGCCTCCTTTTCCACGAAGCAATCGGGCACCGGCTCGAAGGAAATCGCCTTCTTTCAACTGGCGAAGGACAAACATTCAAAAGCCAGGAAGAAAAACGCGTGGTCAATATCGACTTGACGATGCGCGACTATCCGCGCCTTAAGGAATTTCAAGGACACAAGTGCATCGGAGCTTTTGATTACGACGACGAAGGGATGCCAGCGAAAAATGCGCTCCTCGTTGATCGCGGAGAGCTAAAGGGATTCCTGAACTCGCGCGCCGCATCGAGCGAGAAATATTTTACCCCCAATGGACACTCGCGCAACGCGACCCATCAGCGACCGATTAGCCGAATGGGAGTAACGATCATCAAAGGACGAAAAGCCTTCCCGATGAAAAAGCTCCGCGAAATGCTGATTGAAGAGATCAAACGTCAAGGAAAACCGTTTGGAATGATCGTTTACGAGACATCCGGAGGAGAAACGGAAACGACGCGCTATGATTTCCAGGCCTTTTCCGGTGAAATCTCCTTTGCGACGCTCGTGTATCCAAACGGCAGAGAAGTAG
>CAYTAW010000065.1:0-4036 GCA_964435675.1 uncultured Bdellovibrionales bacterium | reverse complement strand
GTTAATTTTGTCGGCACCCCGCTACAGGCTTTAAATAATATTATTGCCGTTAGTGAACACCGCGAGCTTGATAATGGGTACTGCGGCGCGGAGTCGGGAATGATTCCTGTAAGCACGATCTCTCCGGCGGTTCTGTTGAACAATTTAGAACTGCAAGCAAAAGATGAAGAGCTGGTTACGCCGTATATTCTCCGGGCTCCGATCTGATAGTTTCCCTCAGAATGCCCCCGGGAAGGCTTATACCACGCAGGCGACGGCACCACCCACGCTTACGTAGGCGGCTGCTGCTTTGCGCTAGATGTATAGACTTGCTTCCAAAGGTCGGGGTGTTCTAAACGCACGAGTGTTGGTGAATGGGGAAGCTGCTCATAGGGCGCATACCCGGCGCTGACGTCCGAATAATCGATGTAAGGAAAGCGCCGCGCGAGCTGAATCGAGAGTTCGCTGATAAAATCATCTCGCGCGGATTTACGCTCATAATTGTAGCTATCGTCCTCAACACAAAGCACAGCCACGACTTCCAATCCTTGATGCAGGCCGATGTCGGTAATACCAACCCAAATTTCGGGAAAATCAAAATCGCTGGATAGGCACTCCGTTACAATGAAATCACCCACATCGCGGAACACTCTCTCCGTCATTTCATCAATAAACGGCTTAAGCAGCGAACGAATGCGCTCGAAATTTCCGCTGGCAAGCTCGACGGTTGGGTCTTGTCCATGAGAGGTTTGAACTGGGAGTGCACTTTCCATATCTCTCAACCTAGCGGGGAGAGCTCACGCCGTAAAGCGTAAAACACAGTACAGACCAAATTTAATCCGCGACCATTTCAAATATAACGCATCCTAACAGCGCCGTTTAAGCCGTTTAAAGGTTGTATGGACTCGATTAAGAACCGCCTCACGTTAGTTGAACCAAACCAAAATTCTCAAAACGTCTTTTCACCATCCGGCAAGAAAAATTATTCGGTTCTCGTTTTAAACGCTAACCGGCAAATGGCCAATGAAATAACGACTCGCCTCGCTGAGCGTGTCGAGGACTGCTCGATTGTCTATGCGCCGACACTCGAATTAGCCAAGCTCTTGTTGAAAAAGGGAACTATCGATTTAGTTGTTTCCAGCCCCATTCTTCCCGATGGGCACATTACCAAGCTACAGCCGTTGCTCGAAAGCCTGAGCAATCCGCCTGACGTGCTAATCTTCGCCGATATCGAGAAAAAAAGTATTCGCCTCTTCGAAAGCGCAAACTATCACTTCCTCTCCATCCGTCAGGTAAATAGTCAGACAAACGATCTCGTCATCGACAAGACGAAGGAAGAAAATCCGATCTCCCTTTTGAGCGCTGATATCCGGGACCAGCTCAACAATCCGCTGCAAGAGATCGTTTCTCTGATCTTCGTTGCCCGCTCAGCGAGCACCTCGCTCAGTACAGCGCACGCGCTCGATGCGATTGAATCCGCTGCGCAGAATATGGCCACGATGGTCTGGGGCTTGGAAGAACGACTATACGAAAATATGGTCGCACACGAACAGACAGTACTGCGCCGGAGAGCAAAATAATCTCTGTATTATTCCGCCGCTTGTACCGCCTGAAGCGTAAGCTGTAAGCCCGCCATGCCGCCATAGGTGTTCACATCAGGACGCGCCGCGACATCGACAATGTTTCCAAGCTTTAAATCGGGATGCATCGTCATGCGCCAAAAAAGCGCCGACATGCTTTGTTTTCCGTCAGAGAGCATCACTTTTAGGTGCGCGCCCTTCAATTGATTAACGCTCAAAACCTTAAGGTTTCTAAAAAGAAGTGTCGGCTGCGGATTGCCCATCCCAAAAGGCGCAAAAGATTGCAGCTCATTTACCATTTTTACCGAGACGTCAGAGAGGAGTGCTTCGGTATCCGCGTCAATTACAGGCGACGACTCGACTTTTTTCAGCTGTCTTCCGCTCTCTTCGGCAAACGCGGCCGCAAATGCCTCGATGTCATCCGCCCTTAGGGAGAATCCCGCCGCGCCTTCATGGCCACCGAATTTAATTAGATGTTTTTTAACTCGCTCAAGCAACCCGACCGCGCTGATTCCCTTGATAGAACGCATCGATCCCTTATAAACGCCGTCGGTATCCGGGCCTAGCACTGCGGCAGGACGGTAAAATTCCTCGACCATGCGCTGCGCGACGATGCCGATGACGCCGGTATGAAAATCCTCCTTCCAAACGACAATACCGTCCGGAAGCGAGGACTTTGCCTGCACTATCTTTACCGCTTCGTCTTTGATGCGCGCTTCCACGTCCTGGCGTTCACTATTTAAATTATTCAGGTCGCG
The DNA here is from genome assembly GCA_964435675.1 of uncultured Bdellovibrionales bacterium. Lineage (GTDB taxonomy): Bacteria > Bdellovibrionota_C > UBA2361 > UBA2361 > CAYTAW01 > CAYTAW01. Next base: position 1,719 of record CAYTAW010000065.1, on the reverse strand, counting down.
CGCAATCTTGCCGGCGCGAACGGAATCCGTGGTCGTTAGCAGATCCAGAACCACCTGCGCATGCACCATACGGCCGGCGGCGTTAAGTCGCGGGCCAATACCAAAAGAAACATGTGAGCAGTGAATATTATTTTTCACTCCCGCCAATTCCTTTAGCGCTTTGAGCCCCACCCGCTCACTGCGTTGCAAAAGCTCGAGTCCACGCTTCGCAAGCACGCGATTCGGCCCAATCAAGGGAACCATATCGCAGATGGTGCCGATGCACGCGAGATCGAGGTACTCGCGCGTATCAGGAATTCTATCATGGGTTATTTTCTTTGATAGACCGATTACCAAGTACCAGGCGAGACCGGCCGCGCATAAAAGTCCGTCGGCAAAACCGCAGTCCGCTTGCTGCGGATTGATGAAGACATCCGCGCCTGGGTTATGATCACCCACATGATGGTGATCAACGACGACCGTTTTCAGTCCGAGTTCCCGGGCTCGCGCGAGCTCTTTCGCATTCGTCGTCCCAAAGTCGATCGTCAGAAGCAGCGAAAATCCGCTCTTGGCGATTTCGTCCACCAATCGAATATTCAATCCGTAGCCATCGGTAAAACGATCCGGCGTAAACACTTGCACGCGGCAGCCGATAGTGCGCAAAAAGTGGAATACCTGAGCGCCGCCGGTTACCCCATCAACGTCGAAATCACAGCAAATGGCGATCGCTTTCTTATCTTCCACCACCTGCGCGATTAGATCGCACGCGCGATCTAGATTTTTCAATTTGTCGATATGGGGAATGCCGGTTTTGAGGGTCGGCGACAGATACTTAGCAGTTTCGTCGCCCGCTTTGAATCCCCGCGCCGCCAGCGTGCGCGCCGCGACCATCGAGAGATTATTTTGCTCTGCGATACGCTGGGCTTCTTCTTCGTTTTGCGGGCGGAGGCGTGCTTTTCGAAACACCTTAAATCCCGAGGGCGCGCCCGCATCGGAAACTGCCGCTTTTTTAATAGCGTTCGACTTAGCCATTAGACAACTTAAAACGTTTAAGAGCGCCGCATGTAAAGCTATGGGGCAGCGTTCGCAGACTCCTGCGCAAAAAGAGATTCACGAACATCAAGCATCGCCTGCCGCACGCTTTCACAGGTTAAACTTACCACTGTCGCCTCGAGATTCTCCATAGATTGGACAAGATGTTCTAAACGGAGTTGACTTCGCTGGTCGGCACCAATTGCCGGCTCAATTTCAGCCAAGGCTCTCAATAATTGGCTTTCAGTCTCAAAGATCCGTTCGCCCGCTTCCGCCGCTATTCTAGTTGGAAGCTGCTTTATCAACGAATCCAGTAGGTTATCAAACTGATGCAATACCATCCCGCGCTTACTTTCGCTCAAATTCTCAATTTTCCTCATTAGGATAAAGAGCTCGTGATACAGCTCGCGCCTCTCGACGTGAGCGCTATGCGTTTTGAACAGAGTTATGGAAAGGATCAGGGCCTGGAAAACCAAAACAAGACATGTGAGCGCAAGAATGAGCGAACCGGAATGACCGCCAATAATATCTAATAAAAAAGCCATGCTGCCCGTAAAATAGTGGGTAAAACAGGGAGCAAATTTGGGATGCGTTTTCGGGGAAAACGGAGCAGTAATCCTTACGGTAGCGGCAAAAGCAAAGTCAATTTTATCATGATCGTATGTCACTAGAAGAAGCACGCAGTCTGATTAGTCAGCGCCGCATACA
>CAYTAW010000064.1:9881-11848 GCA_964435675.1 uncultured Bdellovibrionales bacterium | reverse complement strand
ATCATGCGCCGCGCTCGAACGAGCCGGAATTCCCGTTATCGTCCGTCATGTGGACATCGTCCAAGGGGCAGAGAGCCATCCGGGATTCACGCTGCTCGTGCCCAGCGAATATTCAAATCACGCGCAGCAGCTTATCGGAGACTGGGCCTCATAGGAACTTCTTTGCGTTCTAGGTCAGCCGCTCGATTATCATGCCGAAAAAATAGACGAGGCTTGCCCACGCGTTGCGGGTGAAAAACGCGCTTTCGATCTTATCGAGATGCGCTGGAGAAATGGTCAAATGCTGACTCAATAGGGCAACCGCAAATAAACCAACGGTACAGTAGTAAACCACGCCGAGTTCTCCCACGGCGCCAAAGCAAAGTAAAAATAAAATCGAAAATAAATGGAGCACTCGAGAAGCGAGTAACGCGCTGCCAGATCCGAAGCGCGCCGGAACAGAATAGAGGCCCCGCTCGCTATCAAATTTTTGATCTTGTAGCGAATAGAGAATATCGAATCCCGCCACCCAGCAGAGCACGCCGATCATCATCAGCACGGGAAGCCAGGCAAAGCGAGCTGTTATCGCATACCAGACACCACCCGGGGCGCAGGCTAGCGCCAATCCGAGCACTAAATGCGAACAGCTGGTGAAACGCTTGGTTAGCGAATATCCGAGCAATATCGCGAGGACTACCGGCGCCAAAATGAAGCAATGAGCCCCAAGCATTCCAGCGCTAAAGAAAAAGAGTAGACTGCTCGCGCCGAGCAGTGCCGCGACCTTTGCGGAGGTGATTTTCCCCGCAGGCAGCTCACGATTGGAAGTACGCGGATTTTGCGCGTCTATGTGGCGATCGATCAATCTATTGAAGGCCATGGCGGCGGTGCGAGCACTGACCACCGCGGCTATCAAGAAAAAAAACTGCGCGACGGTAATCGCATAATCTCGCGTTAGATACACGGCCATTGCCAGCGCGAAAGGCAGTGCGAATATAGAATGCGAAAATTTCACCAACGACGCGCAAATGGCGAGTTGATCGCGCAGGCTCGTCTGAATCACGGACGGCGCTACTCCCTCTCTCTCCCCTGCCACCGCTTCACCAAATCTAAATGTATTCCCATTTGATCCAGGACCTTCATCACCATCATATCGACGAGATCCTCGATCGATTCGGGCTGATGATAAAATCCCGGCATGGCGGGAACGATGCGTGCTCCGGCGCGACTCAAGGCTGTCATATTTTCCAAATATATGGTCGACAGGGGCGTTTCCCGGGGCACTATCACCAACCGCCGCCCTTCTTTCAAAACTACTTCAGCGGCACGATGGACAAGATGCTGCGAGACCCCATGCGCAAGCGCACCAAGCGTCGCCATGCTGCACGGCACAATCACCATGCCCTCAGTGACCAGCGAGCCCGACGCTATTGACGCCCCTATGTCGCGTGGATGGTGAAAAATGACATTTTCAGGAGCGCTCGTTCCAAATATCGCGGCCCCTAAAGAGACGTGCGAAGCCGCAATTCCCTCTTCATCGTTCATTACGCGAAGGGCAGCATCGGAAAAAACCACGTGCAGTTGATCTACCTCGCTAACAATCGTGCGGATAAGTTTTATCCCATAGCGGATTCCGCTCGCTCCGGTTACTCCTACTACCCAGCGCTTCATGCGGCCTCCGCTTCGTAGATGTATGCGACACCCGAAGAAAGTGGCTCACAGTGCGGATGCGAGAAGCCCGCGCCGGCAAGAATGGCCGTGAAGCGTTCGCGGCAGGGAAAGTTTCGCGACGTTTCCGGTAGATAGGTATATGCGGCGCGGCTGCCCGTAATCATTCCCCCAATAAGAGGCATCATATAGCGCGAATAAAAATTAAAAAGGGCGCCCCAGGCGCGGCCCAGCGGCTGACCGAATTCGAGAATGAAGAGCTTGCCGCCGGGCGCAAGCACGCGGCGCATTTCTGCCAATCCCCTCTCAAGCGACTCCAAATT
>CAYTAW010000064.1:0-9871 GCA_964435675.1 uncultured Bdellovibrionales bacterium | reverse complement strand
GCCACTGTTACCAAATCAATCGAACCGTCGGCAAACGGAAGATTCAACGCGTCGCCCTGAATAACCGAAATGCGCTGTTTCGTTTGCCACTTGGCGCGGCCTGCAGCGAGCATCGGATAACAGAAATCAAGCCCAATAGCGCCCTGATACCGCTCCGCTAACTCAGGAAGGAGATCTCCCGTACCGGTGCAGAGATCGAGCACGCGAATATCATGCTTCACCGGCAGACGCTGAAAAAAGCGCCGCCGCCATAAATGATGAATTCCCAAACTCAGCACTGTGTTCGCGGTGTCGTACTGGCCGGCAATTTCCCCGAACATACGCCGCACTTTTGCGCCGATTACCAGCTGCGTCATAGCCTAACTATCGCATAGCTAAAGCGGCGACTCAAATGCGGGGCGGAACCTAAACAGTGCGTGACGGCGGGGTAAATACGGGTTAATACTGGATTAATGAATACACTTTGGCTGCTCGCAGCCACCCTGCTCCCGTATTTTAGTTCGCTGCTATTGCTCGATGTGCCCAGAAACCCAATCGCGCTTCAGCTCTACTTCACTAACCTCCTCTACTTTGCTCTCTGTATATGTATCTGGCAGGTGAGTCTCGCGTGCGCGGAACTTTTCACCCGGGAAAAGAGTGATGCGTTCACGGTTAAGAAAGGCGCTATGCTGGTGCTTCTACTGGGGAGCACGCTTCTCTCACTTACTTTCCTGCAGATCATGAAAGAGCGGTTTTCCAAGCCGTTCTTTTTACTCACGCTGGCGCTGATTGCCGCGTCGGGTCTGTCTGCATTCTTTATCAAAAAAGCGCGCCCGTTTTTCGCGCTCGTGGTGCTTTTTGTGTATGACGTTATGGTCGCATACGCTACGTTCATCTTTATCGAAACAGCATTTAGTTGGCCGGTTCTGATCTTTGCCGCCGGAATTGCCGGACAAACGGCCGCCTACCGGGCGGCGCGTCAATTGTCTGGTTTATCGATGCGCCATTTCAATTTTTTATCGGGGGAAAACGCGAGCGCACGTGCCGAAAGACAGCAGACATTAGTTGGACGTTTCTATCTGCTGATGCTCATATCGGGCACCATCTCAATCGGCGTGCTGGCTCTTATTGGCATGCTCTCACCCTTCTATTTCGGCGCGTATGTGCTGCTGCCTTTGATTGCGCGGCTGGCCGACGAATTCCGGCAGAACCCGCATACAGTACAAAATATTGAGGATTTCATGCCACGAAATACTAGAATTCTGTTGTTCATTGCTGTTATTATTCCAACCATAAGCCTCTTATTGGCCACCGTTTAGCAGCCAGCGTGTTGCGGCAAACCGGCATTGGAACAGGCGTTGCGCGCGTATATGAAATTAGCTGCGTTCTCTTCGATAAAAGAAAAAGTTGCCGCCGGCACTCCGCTGTCGTTCGAAGACGGAGTCGTTCTCTTTAATCATCCCAATCTGCTCGACGTGGGCCAGCTCGCCAATGAAGTGCGCGAGCGCATGCACGGCGATTTAACCTATTTCAACTGGAACCTGCACCTGAACTCGACGAACGTTTGTGAAGCAGATTGTTTGTTCTGCTCGTTTGCACGACTCGAGATGGGCATGCCGAAAGCATACACGATGAGCGTCGCCGATGCCGATGAGTGGATTCGCAAGCGTTATCATCAGGGCATGACCGAGATTCACATTGTAAACGGCCTAAATCCGAATTTGAGCTTTGAATATTACGAGGATCTGCTGCGCATGATCCGCGAGCGTTATCCCGCCCTCCATATTAAAGCGTTTACCGCAGTCGAAATTCACTACTTCGCTGAAAAATACGGCATGTCGTACGAAACGGTACTACAACGCCTCATGGCGGCCGGACTCGGCTCCCTCCCCGGTGGCGGCGCGGAAATTTTCAGCGAGCGCGTGCGCAAAAAAATTTGCCGCGACAAGGTCGACGCTAAAGGATGGCTTGAAGTGCACCGCACCGCTCATGGCATCGGTCTCAAGACGAATTGTACGATGCTTTACGGGACAATTGAAACCATCGAAGAGCGCGTCGATCACATGGTTCGGTTGCGAACACTGCAGAACGAAACGGGGGGATTTCAAGTATTCGTTCCGCTCGCTTTCCACGCTGACGGCAACCGAATGGAGCGCGTGCCGCCGCCGACCGGCGTTGACGACCTGCGCACTATCGCCGTCAGCCGCCTAATGCTCGATTCGATTCCGAATATTAAGGCATATTGGGTAATGCTTGGTGTAAAGACGGCGCAAACCGCCCTGTTTTTTGGCGCCAACGACATGGACGGCACCGTAACCGAAGAAAAAGTGTATCATATGGCGGGCTCCCACGCGCCAGACGCGCTTACGATTGACGAGATCAGACGCTTGATAATTGCCGCCGGCAGAACCCCTGTCGAGCGTACGACCACCTATGATATTGTGGCGAACGGCGAAATTTCTGGCTCTCCGAAGCCAAAGAGATCCGCTCTTCAACAATTTGTTACTGAGGCACATTCGGGATGAGCACTGAAGATTTAATGAACAAAGTAATTTCGCTGTGTAAGCGCCGCGGCTTTATTTTTCAAAGCAGCGAGATCTACGGTGGGCTCAAGAGCGCATACGATTACGGTCCCCTCGGCGTCGAGTTGAAGCGCAATATTGCGGGCGAATGGTGGCGCGCGATGGTGCACGAACGCGAAGACATCGTTGGCATCGACGCATCGATCATGATGCATCCCTCGGTGTGGAAGGCGAGCGGACATTTGGCTACCTTCAGCGATCCACTGGTTGATTGCCTCAATTGTAAAGAACGCTTTCGCGCCGACAAAGCGCCGCGCGCCGCAGTAGGCAGCGATGCGGTGTATGTAAAAGGCGGCAAGAAGGACGGCGAAAAAGCCAAAGGCACTGTTGGCAGCGGCGGATATGTGTGCCCTGCGTGCGGCGCTCCAACACTTTCTGATGAACGTCAATTTAATTTGATGTTCCGCACATCTATCGGGCCGGTAGATCCGATCAGCGATCTCATAAAGGAGCTTGAGGGTAAAAGTTGGTCAAAAGAACAGCTGCGGCAAAAGATTGACGAAGCGGTTGCACAGTCCGCCATATACCTGCGACCAGAAACAGCGCAAGCGATGTTCGTTCAATTTATGAACGTACAGCAGACCATGTCGATGAAAGTGCCGTTCGGCATCGCCCAGCAGGGCAAGTCATTCCGCAACGAAATTACTACGGAAAAATATATCTTCCGCACCTGCGAATTCGAGCAGATGGAGATGGAATTCTTCGTCGAGCCGGGAACGCAGGCCGAGTGGATGAAATATTGGACCAAAACGCGCATGGAGTGGTGGCAGAGCCTCGCAAACGATAAAAGTAAATTCCGCCTTCGCCAGCACGAAGAAGACGAGCTCGCGCACTACGCCGATGGCTGTTTCGACGTTGATTACCAGTATCCATGGGGCTGGGACGAACTCGAGGGAATCGCGTCGCGCACCGATTACGATCTGACGCAGCATGCGAAAGAGTCCGGCGTGAAGCTGAGCTATTTTGACCAGCAGAAGAATGACCCTGAAACGGGCAAGCCGGGTTGGCGCTATGTGCCGTATGTGATCGAACCGGCAGCCGGATTGACGCGCGCTGTATTGATGTTCCTGCTCGATGCGTATTCCGAGGAAACCGGGAAGGACGCCGATGGCAACGAAAAAACGCGTGTCGTCATGAAGTTCAATCCGCGGCTTGCGCCTTTCAAGGCGGCCATACTTCCGCTGGTAAAGAAAGACGGACTTCCAGATGTCGCGCGCAAAATCGTCGCCGGCTTCTTCGATAACGCAATCAACGCCAGCTATGACGAGCAGCAATCAATCGGAAAGCGCTACGCCCGTCACGATGAAATCGGAACTCCCTATTGCATTACCGTTGATCACCAGACGAAGGAAGATCAAACAGTGACGATTCGCGATCGCGATACGACCAGCCAAGAACGCATCAAAATTGATGACGCCATTGCCGTGGTAAAAAAGCGCATAAGCAAATCATAACGCTGAGCGATCGCTCTCGTCATTGCTGGTTGCAGATTTCAAAGCGCGCTGTGCGCGGGCGATGTAGAATGCTATTAGGCTATTTTTACTTAACTTCTCGAGCGTATCAAGTTCAAGTGCGATTCCCTGCGACTCGGCATCATAGGCAGGGCGGAATCCTTCCTCTACAGCGCGCACGAATTGGTTGAGCGTAACAAAAAGCCGGAGCTGGTGCATCGCATTTGAGGAGATTGCCAGAGCATCTGTCAGTTCGGCAAAATCAAATTTTTCCGGCGCAGGGCTGAGGGAATCTAGAATTAACTGACTCATCTGCGGTGCCCCGTCGCGCAGCAGTTCAGAAACCCGAAGCATCGCCTCACGCGAGGGAAAGTGATGTTCGGGATCGATAAATGGATACTCTAGCAGCAGCATATAAATTTCATAGCTTTGTGGAATCGTACCAGCCTCGACTTGCGTCGCGCACAGGTCGACAAACTCACGCAATCCCCAGACTAAGCTCGAAAATATGCGACGCGCATTCGGATCGCTTACCGATTCCTTTCTCAACGCCGAGCCAAGTTCTATCAAACCCGCGATGGTGAATTGAAGCAGCGGCACCGAGGGAATACCTTCAGGAGGCTCGCTCTTTTTGACCATCTCGCGCAGCCTTCCAAAGACATATGCGCTGCAATTAATAATGACCGGCCGCGCTTCTTCAGGAATACGGTCTCCATAAAGCGAGAGTATCGCGTGCTCTATAATCGGACGACCTGAGCCGGGCTCCTGAAAGGTATCTTTGGCGAGATTAAAAATAGCGTCGATATGCCGCTCTTCGATCCGCAAATTGGCAGCGCTCAGACCGTAAAGAAAATCCTCGGCTCCTCTCTTTTCCTCGGATTTCAGCTCATGCGCGCTCACGCAGGGAATGAAAAAATCGTTGAGTTGTCCCGGATCGATCCAATGTGTTCTCTGCGAAAGCATTTGGCCGGCAATGTCGTGAATCACAGGATTGATACTACAATATGCAGTAAGCAGGGGTGGCGCGGCCAACGTAAATAGGGAGGAATCGTTCGTCAGCGTTTCTACGGCTTGCCGCACGCTGCCCATATCGCCTCCGCGCACGGACTCTTCGAAGTGCGTAACCAACTGCTTAGCTCTGACGCTAAGCGGATTCATTGGAACTTCGGGAACAGACGATGGAGAAACCATTGGATATCGTGGTGTTTACAGCATCACGATTTTACAACGGGAAAACGCCCCACTCAACAAATTAGAGCGTGGCGAGCGCCTATGGCATCAGAAACATCATCCGCTTTTGCGTGCTAAATATCGCCGGGAGCGATGATATATTGCGGATCGCCTTTTTTAACTCGCTTAGAGTATCGTCGGGAAAAATCATCGCCGGCATCTCATTAGGCTTGAGTGGCTGTCCGAGGAGTTCGAACACGAGACGTCCCCCTTCATAGACATCGCCATAGCCGTCTATCAATCCGAATTGCTTCGCTTCGGAACCGAGGATAATCCGGCCGTCGGCGAATTTCTCCACGTTTTCGCGCTGCAGATTGCGCCCGTCGGCTACTGCGGAAATAAATTGACCATGCACCGCCGCTACGCTCTTCTCGAGATATTCACGCTCTTCAGGCAGCATTTCACGAAATTGATTTCCCGCGTCCTTTAATTTACCGCTTTTGATCGTCAGCATCTGAACACCAGCCCAGTCCGCCACCTTGGTAAAATTAGGCACCTGCATGATGACGCCGATCGAACCGGTCATCGTCCCGGGCTGCGCCAAAATTTTGGAAGCGCCGAGCGCCGAGTACAACCCGCCCGACGCGGCGACGCTGCCCATAACCGCAACAATTGGCTTCTCGAGCTTCCATCTTTTGACCGCTTCGTAAATCTCCTGAGAAGGTCCGACCGAGCCGCCTGGCGAATTGATCGAAAGCACTATGCCTTTGATATGCTTATTTTTGATATTCTGGCTGAGCTCAGTCAGGATATTTTTCGAATCTTCAATCACTCCCTTTAATTCGACCACCGCAATTGCTTTTTCAGGATCGCCCACCTGTTGAGAGACCGCCGTGCCTACCGCTGCGAGCATGCCGATCAATGCGATTGGAACGACGATAAAGATAACGATGATTAACGTAAGTGTCTTAGCGAGCCAAATAAAATAATCGCGCATGGTACGTCCTTTATGGTTGGATGTGTGTCTCGGTTAGGAAGACGAGTACGACAAGTAGTAATGCCGAAATGCCGTGAAATGCGCCGAGTAGCTTTTTATTCGGAACCTCACCGGCGCAAAAACGCGCCACCTGCTTCCAGACGAGGACAGTGATAACCACCAGAGCGATAACCGCGGTAAGTTTCATATGAAACCATCCCTGCCCCGGCCCAAAATAGAAGCCGAACCCGCGAAAATTCAACTGGTACAAACCGCTGATCAGCACGAGCGCAAGCCCCGGCAGCGCGTATCCAAACCAGAGACGCTTCACCGTCTTAAGGAGGGTCGGCGAAGCGCCCTCCGAAACGGCCAGCACGCGAGTTAGGATGATTAAGCCAGCCATCCAAAAAATGATTCCGATCACGTGAAAAGCAACTGAATAACTCATAGTGAATCCAAGAAAAATTGAGCGGAGTTCCCTTTGGTTTTACCCCTCCCAGCCCGGTTGCGCCATATCGAAAGTGTGCCTTTTTTGACGGTAAAATGAAGCTCTGATAGTGTAGCGAGGCACTGAACGCATTCATGGGCAGTGAATTTACGGCCCGGGCCTGACACGTATGAGCAACAACACTTTTAACCTAAACATTTCGGCTGAGCGCGTCATTCCGACTCCGCGGGAACTCAAGGCATACCTGCCATTGACCCCAACCGTAGAGAAGAACGTGCTCGAAGCGCGCACCACTATACAGAAAATTTTAAAGGGTGAGGATAAGCGCATACTGCTGGTATGCGGACCATGCTCAATTCACAATGCCGAATTAGCAATAGACTACGCCAACCGGTTCGCTAAGCTGGCGGTCAAAGTTAAAGATTCGATCTTCATGGTGATGCGCACGTATTTTGAAAAGCCGCGCACGTCGACGGGATGGAAGGGCTTTATTAATGACCCCTATCTCAACGATTCATTCCAGATCGAGCAGGGACTGCATTCGGCGCGCCAACTCCTCTTGCGCCTTGGCGCGGTTGGCGTTCCCGTCGGAACCGAAGCGCTCGATCCGGTAGTACCCCAGTATCTCGACGATCTCGTTTCATGGACGGCGATCGGCGCGCGCACAACCGAGAGTCAAACACATCGGGAGATGGCGAGCGGGCTATCCACGCCGGTCGGATTCAAGAATGGGACCGACGGCAACATCGATGTGGCGATCAATGCGCTCAAATCGGTGTCGGCTGGTCACCATTTTCTCGGCATAAACCAGGACGGTCAATGCGCCGTGATGCAAACAAAAGGAAATCCCTACGCTCACGTTGTGCTCCGCGGGGGAGGCGGCAAACCGAACTATGATTCAGTCAGCATCGCGCAGTGCGAAAAACGTCTCGAAAAGTCCGGCTTGGCGCCGCGCCTCGTGGTTGATTGCAGCCACGGTAACTCTATGAAGGATCACACGCTGCAGCCAGCAGTGATGCATGATTGCGTGCACCAGATTCTTGAAGGAAATCGCTCAATCATCGGCGTCATGCTTGAAAGTCATCTACACGATGGCAACCAGAGCATTCCTGAAAATATCAACGACCTAAAATATGGTGTATCGATTACCGACGCGTGTATCGGTTGGGATGTAACCGAGAAGATTGTTATCGAAGCGGCTGAAAAACTGAACGGGCCGCTTAAGGAACGTTCACTGCTTTAACAGCTCAATTACCTGTTTGTAATTTCCAGAGGCCGCGCACTCTGCAGCTTCGGGCGAACTTTGCAACACGGAGGCGTCTCCGTCGAACACAAGTTTGCGCAGTTTTTCGCCCCATCGCGCTTCGAACTCCTTTGTGTATGCAGCGATACGCGCGGCGGTTTCCGGGGGTTTCTCCCCGCCGCCAATTGTCGACTTGGAACCAAAGTGAAGAATGAAAGATCCGAGTGCTTGTTCGACCGCGAATCCCGCCTCGATTGCGCGCAAGCAATAGTCGCGATCTTCCCCGCCGACCTTTCCAAACACCTCGCCGAACTCACCCACCGTCCGATATACCTCGCGAGGAATCTTGACGTTACAAAAAGATGCCGAAAGAACCGAACGAAGGCCGCTCATCGCGGCGCGGTGCTGCTTTACCACCTCCTTAAGAAATGGCGCACGCTTCGTGTAATCGGTAAGAATGAGAAGTTTGCTCCAGACTAGACCGCCTACTTCATATTGCGCGTCTTGATTGGTCATCGCGACCATAATCGACGGCCGCTCTTCGTCCATCTGAGCATGCCAACCATCGGTGAAAACCACATCGTTATGAAAGAAATAAAAATCTGCGTCACGATTCCGCGCCTCGCGCATCACCGTATTCATAGTATGGGCAAGTCCAGACTGCGCGGCGTTTTCGAGCAGATGGACGCGCGGAAGAAGCCAATCCGGCGAACCACCGAAGCTCCCATCATCGGCTAAGATAAACAGATCTTCCTCACAAAATTCGGTGAATTTAGCGAACGTTTTCAGAGCATAGCTCGTGTATTCCCACGAGCGCTGCATGTTCACCATTCCAAATACACGAGGCCGCTTCGACATCTGACCAACTATTGTCTGAATCTAAAAATCTTGTCTCAATCTAAAAATCGCCGCCAACACTTACTCTCCGGCTTGCTCCTCAATCGCTTTATTATGCGACTCGGCGAGAGCATCGACGCCGCGCGCCGATTCAACAGCCTGCCCCAAAGAGGTCTTGGGTGTCCGCACTGCGGCGCTTCCATCGCCGGCGCCGCGCTCCCCTTCATTGTGCGAAGGCTGACATGCACAAACGACAGACACGAGAACTAACACTACCATTGAAATTGTTAGCTTTTTCATCGGAATAACCCCGGCAGTCGACTGAATGATACACACAATCGGGGAAAAAGGGCTATCTGATTAAATAGAGCGCCTCATCACTCGATCCAAGAGCCGAGCAGACCCAGAATAACCAATAGAATACCAGTGACTGTACGGCCGTGATGATCAAGCACCTGCCAATTGAGACGATCGACACCTGCCAAACCAAGCGCGACCAACAATACGAGCAGCGGAATGGTCGTGCAGGCGAAAATCAGCGCGAGCCAAGTCACCGCGCCCCATCCGAGAGCGCTGACGCTCAGGAAGTACCCGATGATATCCATGCACGGAGAGAGAAACATTGCGGCGCTCAGGGCAAAAATAATTCCGAAATGGCGGAGGAGACGGTGCTCTTCTGGACCGCCGCCAACAAGACGCAATCGGTGATGACTGCATTTTCGGGAATGCCGCAGGCCGCTCAATACAAACAATAATCCGACGAGCACCAAAATATATTGAGAAATCCGATGCGCTTCAGGCTCTGTTGTCGCAAAGATCGCCATGCCGGCATAGCTCACGGCGATTCCCACCAGCACTGTTCCCAGCACATGGAAGCATGCCACCAAAAGCGTCGTCAGCAGCGCCTGCCTTTTCGTCCATCCTTCGGTGCGCGCAAGCGCGACCAGCGGCAGCCAGTGATTTGGTATAATTGCGTGCACCGCCCCAATCGCGGCGGCACCCAACAAAATTTCCGCGGAAACTTCCATCGGACCAGTATGCACGGCCTTTTAGCCACGTCAACTGTCGCACCGCAGAATGCCATTTCTCTGATTTTATGTGGCCACCATAACAGCCCTCGCTAGCGTATGATGAAATAGCACCGCGCCCTTAAGGGGGCGATTACGTTGGTACGATATTACAGCG
>CAYTAW010000063.1:5603-11865 GCA_964435675.1 uncultured Bdellovibrionales bacterium | reverse complement strand
ATTGATAATAGGGGTATATAATGTTCGGAAGTAGCTTAGGGTGGTTTATGTCAAAAGATATTGCAGGATCGTTTACCGCGAATCTATTCAGTCTGCAGATTCAGTTGAAGAGTCTTTTCGATGACGCAGGAGGAGAATCTTCGGTCAAGCTGCTCGACAAACTATCGCGTCTTTCACCAACTGAGCAGAAGCTCGCTCTTGCACTGTTTCAAAAAGTTATCGAGCGAGTGCTTTCGGGCGAACTCCGCGTTCAGTCGCAGCGCGATCAGTTCATGAAAGAACTCGAAGACACTCTCTATTCCGATATTCTAGACTCAATGAAAGAAGCCTCAGGCGATATCCCACTTAACCGCGCGCCGCGTAGTCGACGATCGGAAAACAGCCGTCTTGCCGTTGTTGACGGCGGAAAAAACGGCGAAGCGAAAGAAAAGACGATCGACCTGAAAAAGGCGCGTGACGCGAGAAAAGTAGCAATTAAGCCTCTGATGAACTAACAACATCGGGCGAGAACTGCGCACCGCCGCTCACTCAAACTATGTGAGCCGTCAAATTCGCGGAAGGAATACCGCATATTGGATAAGGAGAAGCCATGACGAACAAGATCGAAAAACGGCAATTTGACCCCGCGCACATGCAGCCGTTTCTATCGCGCGAAAATCGCGCTACGCGCCGGCCTAAGGCTGCTCCGGAAGTGGCGGCGCATCTCTCGATAGAACAGGCCGAAATGCTGGCGCAATCAATCGCTTCGCGCATTCGCCGCGCTCCCGAGTTAGCGCCCGAAATGCACCGGCTGACATCCACGTCCGAGAGCCTGCTGACTTAAGCCGCCACTATTTTTCTCCGCGTATTTTGAATCGTTCGACGTTTTTTCAGTCAGTTCCGTGAACTCGGTCAACCGGGTCCGTCACCGACGCTGTTGACTGAGCGCGTGGCAGGGTTTCCGATTAATCGTCTGCGGACGGTTGCAGCTTTTCACCGGTAATAATAGATTATTGGCTTATGCCGGGACCGCGCCACGCCGTATTTAGAATTTGTATCCTCTATACATTCGCTTGCACGCTGGGGCTGAGCGGATGCTCGTCGGCTCCGCAGGAGATAAATCCGGATCCAGAGACGAAGGAGATTGTCGCAAAAAAAGACAACGATATCGATTCACCCGAGGAGGTCCTTTTCCAGTCGGCGAAGAAATCGTATCAGAATCAACTATATTCAGTCGCAAAAGATCAATTTTCAGCATTGATGAACAACTTTCCTACCGGACCCTTCGCAGAATATGCGGAGCTTAAGATTGCCGATTGCTCATTTTTTATCCGCGACTATGACGTGTGCGCTCCGCAGTATGAAGAGTACGCGAAAAGTCACCCCGGCACTCTCAGCGCAGCGTACGCGCTCTTGATGGCTGCGCGCAGCTTTCACCTTTCAAGTAAGGGGGTTGGACACGATGCGCACGCGCTCGAACGCGCGCGCGAAACATATGGTAGGCTGCTCGAACAATACCCCGATTCCGTATACGCAAAACAGGCCGCCGCATTTCAACGTTCGGCGATCGAAGATTTGACGGCAAACGAGCGCGCGGTCGCGAATTTTTACAAAAAGCGCGGCCAGGATGATGCCTATAACGCGCGCATGAAAATAATCGAGGAAAAGTGGCAGCCGTTGGCGATGAACGTTCAGAAAACGTTCGATGCGCGCAAGGAAATGGGTGTGGTTGAAGAACGTGCGCCAACAGAAGCGAACGACGAAGCTGCCAACGATGCCGAGAAAACGCCCGAAGCCGAAGAAAATTCAGTTCAAGTTGAAGAAAGTGAAGCACAAGTCGTCGAAGAACCGGCTGAAACTGAAGAGCACGACTCAGAGGAGGCAGTAGAAGTTGAAAACGTAGGGCTGGAAGCGTCCGAAAGCGACGTCGATAGCGAGGGAGCTACTGATGAGGAGGACTCTGCCATCAATAGTGCCATTGATACCGATGAGGAGGAGACCGAAAGCGAGGCTCGCCTCGAAGAGAATGAAGGAAGCGCCGAAGAGCACGAGGAAGACGATGAAACAGAACAGGCGCAGGATTCTGAGGAGAGTGAAGAAGACGAGCTGCCGGAATCACCGGAGGTTGTTCTAAATAGGAGCGTTCCTGCTCCTACCGCAAAAAAAACCCCTCTGCAAATTGCGGCGAGCTCTCCGCAGAAAATAGTTGGATCAGAAGCGGATCCAATTAAGCTGCACCCCCCTGCCGCACGCATCTCTATCGATCGCGTCGAATGCGCGGGAAAAAGCGCCTATTTCTATCTCGATCGCGACTGGAGCGATAAGGGCTTTCTTGCGCGCAATAGTATGTTGAGCCCGCGCGATGGAATCGTCTCGGTGACGTTACCGCTAACGAAAGGTACGGGAAAAACATACAACTGTTTTGCTCGCGCGGATTTAATTGTGGCAGAAAATGGCACAGTTACCATCGCGACAAACAAACCGCTGTTTGTACTCTCATCGGTAAAGCCTCCGCGCTTGGCTTTCAGTATAAAAAATTTCTAATCACTCGTGATCGTACGTGCGAAATTGGTGGCAGTGCCATCAAACTACATAGCAGAGACATAGCATGCACTCGGCTCGATTAAGGCAATACATTGTTTTAAAATGACGAGTGATTTAGAGAATTTACCGCGTGGTTCGCTAAGGAGTTGAATTAATGATATATTACGTATGCGTTTCGGCATGTAAACTCCTCAACGAATGTAATACGCAATAGGCGAAGCAGCGATCTGAATCGCTTGCGCAAGTATTTGGCAGGTCAGTAGAATTTACCATGGAACTGGTCAAAAACATTTTCTCGCTCGATCCACTCTTCCTCAACCGCTTGCTGCGGCAGGACTCACTTGAGAAGGGTGTTCGTGCAATTAAGTTGACCATCATTGCGCTCTGTTTTTTTATATTGGTTCTAGTTATCCGTGAGGTTGTTGTCAGTTTGCTCGCCGTCAGCACCGAAATTAGCGCGATAAAGAACGCAATCGGCGCGGCGCCAATCTCAACAGGTGCAAAACAGAAAAGCGCGCAGCCCGACTATCGCAGTCTTCGTTCGCAGGCAATTCTCGGAACATTCGACAACAAGCCGAAAAATACGCAAGCTGCAAAACCAATCAGCACGCTCGCCTTGAATCTGATCGGCACCTTCATCACTACGGGCGAAAGCCCGTACGCAATCATTGAGGACGACAAAAAGAAAACACAGGACGTCTTCAATATCAAAGATCGCGTTTTCGATGAAGCAACCTTGGTGGCGATCTACTCTGATCGTGTCGATATCGAGCGCAATGGAAAGATCGAAGTTCTCAAGATGGATCTCAACGAAAAAGGCGCGCCGGGGTCAAAACAGTCGACGGGCATTTCCGAAGTTGGATCAGACGAATTCGTCGTTGACGAAACCGAACTGAACGCCGCGATCGAGAATCTTCCGCTCGTACTGACGCAGGCTCGGGCAGTACCCTATTTTAAAGACGGCAAATCGGTCGGTTTGCGCATGTTCGCCATCCGTTCCGGAAGTATTTATGAAAAAATCGGCTTGAAGAATGGCGACATTCTAAAATCGGTAAACGGACAAAGTCTTGCTGACTTGACGCAGGCGGTGAAGCTGTTCGAGAAACTGAAAGAAGAACGTTCAGTTAACGTGGTACTCGAGCGAGATCGCCAAGATAGAGATTTCAAATATCAGATCCGGTAAGAGAGAAAGAAGATGGGTGAACGAGTGAAAGATCGGAAAAATGTAGCGGCACGCTGCCGCGTTGCCGCGTGCGCGTTCGCCGTGCTTATCAGTGCGTTCAGCGCTGCGCCGGTCGTTGCGCAAGAATCCCCCGCCGCAGATGAAAACCTCGCCAAAGATGCCTCGACTGAAATTAACGTCAAGAACGCTGATATTGCCGCGATTGTTCGCATCTTCAGCAAGAAGACCAAGCGCAATTACATTCTCGATGAAAACGTTCGCGGTAAAGTGACCATCTACCTCCCTGGAAAGGTTTCTTCCGATGAAGCTATTCGCATTCTTGATACGGTGCTCCAGCTCAAAGGGTTCACCTCGGTACCGGTCGGTGAAAATCTCTGGAAGATCATTCAGGCAAAAGACGCCAAGCAAACTACGGTCCCGCTCATAACTGAAGAAGGACATGGCGCGGTCCCATCTGCGGCTGTTGTCACCCGACTTATCAATCTAAAGTATGTGAAGTCGGAGGATTTACAGCAGCTCCTTGCCCAGCTCATTTCGCCGAACGGTTTGGTCAACGCGTATACAGGAACAAACTCTCTCCTTTTGATTGACGCGGAGGATAATATCGAGCGCCTGTACCGTATCGTCCAGTCTCTCGATGTGCCTTTTTCAAACCGTGAAATGTCGATCATCCCGGTCAAGCATGCCTCGGCCGCGGATCTGGCGACAAAATTGAACGATATCATGGGCGTGGGAGCCGCCGCCAACGGAGCAGATTCCCGCGCCGGACTCGGTGTCGACGCAGCGCGCCGCGCTGGGATTCCGCAACCCCCAATTCCACCGCAGAACGTCAACGGCACCGCGGCAACATCGCCCGAAATTCAAAGTGTAGGTGGCCGCGGACTCGAGCCGAAAATCATTCCCGATGAGCGCACTAACGCAATCATCGTCGTTGCCGACGAAGACATGACCGCGCGCATCCGCGCACTCATCGCCGAACTGGACAGCGAGGTCGATTTATCAGGCAATCAATTTTTCGTTTATCGATGCCAACACGCCAACGCGGAAGATCTCGCCGAAGTTCTCTCGGGACTTATGGGCGGCGGCGGAAGTACCGGCTCGCGCGGCACCGGTCCAATAAATGGAAACGGCCTTTCGAGTGGATTCGGCAACAACAGCAATGGCAGCAACAGCTCGTTCGGAAACAACAGCTTCGGAGGACAGTCTTCGGTTAGCCGCGCGACGCGCGTCGGCTCGGAGCCCGGGAGCGGCGCGAGTCAACGAAAAGGCTCAGTCACAGCGCAGGTCGGAGAAAATATTTCGGTAACCGCAGATCCGGCCACGAACTCACTGGTAATAAACGCGAGCAAGAGCGATTACGAAAAGATGAAAGTCTTGATTCAGCAGCTCGATATCAAGCGCCGCCAGGTGCTTGTTGAAGCTATGCTGCTTGAAGTCGCAGTCGACGATACCGAAACGATGGGAACTGAATTCGTAGTGTCAGGCGGCGGCGCGGATGGCGGCGCTATCGCCAAGAGCGATTTCGGCAATTTGACCAATCTCTTCTCCGATCCGACTAAGATCCAAGGATTCTCGGTCGCAGCGGCGAGCGCTGGAACGCTTACACTTCCCGGCATCAAGATTCCGACGCAGTCAGTGCTGCTTACCGCGGCGAAAACTAACCGCAACATAAACGTCCTCAGCGCGCCAACGATTCTCGCTACCGATAACGAAGAAGCTGAAATCGTGGTAGGTAAGAACGTTCCGTTCCTCGCCAGCGTTTCGACTAACCAGACAAATCTCAACAACACATTCAATCAGGTTAACCGTCAGGACGTCGGTATCAAACTGCGCCTCACGCCGCAAATCAGCTCGCGCGATTTCGTTACGCTTAGCCTGTTTACCGAAGTATCGAA
Source organism: uncultured Bdellovibrionales bacterium (assembly GCA_964435675.1). Taxonomy (GTDB): domain Bacteria; phylum Bdellovibrionota_C; class UBA2361; order UBA2361; family CAYTAW01; genus CAYTAW01. The sequence continues at coordinate 6,264 of CAYTAW010000063.1, read as the reverse complement.
CGTGCTCTCAACCTCAGATCAACTCGGACCAACGACGACGGTAAGAACAAGTCAGACTACGGTTATCGCCAAAAACGGCCAGATGATCGTAACGGGCGGATTGATGGCCGACGATAATCAGCTGAGCTCCGCCGGCGTTCCGTTCTTACAGGATGTGCCGGTGCTCGGCCATCTCTTCAAGCGCAGCAGCGATCAAACTATAAAAACGAATCTATTGATTTTTATCAGTCCGAAGATTCTTAAAGATCAATTCGACGCACGCGACGCGACGGTAGCGCGCCGCTCGCAGATGAAAGATGTGATCGCTGCAGAACCGTTCTATCCGGATCGCGCGGATATTCTCGACAATCCGCAGATCGACAACGTCAGCGAGTCGACTATTTCCGATGCGCCTAAGCCGGGAACAATTCGTCCGCCACAACAGGAGATCAAAGATCTTGTCCTCCCGCCGCTCGAAAAGGCGCAGATAAATCCGCCTCCAGTAAAAGAAAACTCGAAAGTTATCCGGCTACCTGATCAAACGCTCTCGACGGAAGAGGAGAAGCCGGCCGCTGCGGCGGAGAATGCTGAAATCACCTCAGTCGAAAAGAAAGCCGCCGTTGAAGAGGAAGTAATTGAACTTCAAGTCGCCCCGAAACTTCCGGATCAGGCTCTACTCAAG
>CAYTAW010000063.1:0-5593 GCA_964435675.1 uncultured Bdellovibrionales bacterium | reverse complement strand
TCCTGCCGCCGAAGAAGCAGCGCCTGAAGTTATGGCGCGGCTCGACTCACCAGCCGTTTCACCTGGCGCAGCCCCTGAACGCTATGTTGTTCTCTCAATCGATCCGCGCGAAGACATTCCGATGTCGATACCATTTGCGATAGATCCGGATCGCCTGACGTTCGGCATACATGTCCCCGAAGGATCCGACAGTGAATTTTTCCAGACTGGGCGCGTCGTAAGTTATTCAGTCGGTGGAAAGAAAATTCACTTAAAGACCTTGGGCGTATATTCCGAGCGGAACGAAGCCGAGGCCAAATATTCCGAAACTAAGAAGCACTGGCACGAGCTTTCGCCGTTCGAAATGATGAACCTTGGGAAAGGCCCCTGGACGCTGAATTAATTCAGCTGCAGGACTCGGTATAATTATGCAAGATGATGCAACCCCTCCAGCACCGAAGCCAACGAGTCAGCCACAAATGGTCGCTCAGTTTCTCGGCTATCCCTACGTCGAGCGGCTTCCGGACCCCCTTCCGCCCCGCGATTTGAAGCGTGGCGATTTCGATCGACTTGTCGGCTCATGGGCGCGTCAATTTTCCTTGGTACCGATCTCCGGCGATGAAACGCATGTGGTGGTCGCGACCGCCGACCCTCTGCATACGGAGGCGGTCTCTCAAATCCAACTCTGCTATGGCCGCCCTATCTCGCTTGTCGTAACGACTCCCGAAGAGATTTCGCGCGCAATTAACGCGATTCGCACCAGCTTGATGAGCGACCGCTCGTCCTCGCTTACTAGCGACAAGAAAGAAGATCACCACGAAGAGTACACTCAACAACTCAAAATCGACGTGACCGACTCGGAAGATGACGATGCGCCGATTATTCGGTACGTGAACGCGATCATTTTCAAAGCGCACGAAGATCGCGCTTCTGACGTGCATATTGAGCCGTTCGAGGATCGCCTGAAAGTGCGCTTCCGCATTGACGGCGCGCTGCAAGATATCGCCAGTGAAGAAAAAACGTTTCAAGCCTCAATCATATCGCGCATTAAGGTGATGGCGACAATGAACATCGCCGAAAAGCGCCTGCCCCAGGACGGACGCATCGGCCTGAAGATTGCCGGAAAAGAAGTGGATATTCGTGTGTCGACCGTTCCAACTCAATTCGGCGAGCGCGTCGTCATGCGTCTTCTCGATAAGAGCTCGACCGTTCTCGATCTTGAGGAACTGGGTATATCGGGGCGCAATCTCGAGGTGATCGAGCGCTTAATCCAAAAGCCGAACGGCATCATTCTGGTGACTGGCCCTACCGGTTCAGGTAAGACGACAACGCTCTATGCCGCGCTGACGCGCATTAACAATCCGGAGTTGAATATTCTGACTGTCGAAGACCCGATTGAATACCAACTCGATGGTGTCGGACAGATGCAGGTGAACTCGAAAATTGATTTCACTTTCGCCAACGGACTGCGCGCGATTCTCCGTCAGGACCCGGACGTAGTGATGGTCGGAGAAATTCGTGACGCAGAAACGGCGGAAATCGCCATTCAAGCGTCGCTTACCGGCCATTTGGTATTCTCGACACTGCATACGAACGACGCCGCCGGTGCAATTACACGATTGATCGACATGGGTATCGAGCCGTTCCTGGTCGCATCGAGCTTGCTCGCGGTAGTCGCACAGCGCCTTGTCCGCAAGCTGTGCCTTGCCTGCCGCGAAGAATACGAGTTAACCGATATGGAACTGCGGGAACTCGGCGCTGATCCAGAAAAGATTACGTCGCGCCGGGCCTTCCGCCCGGGCACCAAACCGTGCGCTGTCTGTCAGAACCTGCGGTATCGCGGACGAAGCGGTATTCACGAACTGCTGATCATTGACGATCAAGTGCGCAGCCTAATCTTGCAGCGCGTCGATTCGGGATCGATCAAAACCTCGGCGTCGCAGCGCGGCTTCGAAGTCCTGCGCATCGACGGCGCCAAGAAAGTTCTTGCGGGAATCACCTCGGTCGAAGAAGTATTAATGGCCACTCACGACGAAATGCAGCAGGGGTAATAACGGGGTATGCCTGCCTACGAATACATTGCCCTCGACCCGAACGGAAAGAAGATCAAAGGTTCGATCGACGCGGAGAATCTCCGCGCGGCGCGGCAGCGCCTTCGCGCTCAAGGCGTGTATCCGAGCGATATTCGAGAAGGAATGGAAGTCGGCGCGCGCAAGAACCGCGACATCAAGGATTTATTTCAATCAAATAAAATCCCTACCAAAGTGCTTGCCGTATCGACCCGCCAGCTCGCCACGCTGCTCGACGCCGGACTACCGCTTGTCGGAGGACTTCAGGCACTCTCGGAACAAACCGATTCTCCGGCTGCTAAACGCACATTCGTCGAATTGCGCGAAAAAGTCGAAGAGGGAACCTCCCTAGCAAAAGCGCTGGCGCTCTTTCCGAAGTCGTTTCCGCGGCTCTATACCAACATGGTCGCCTCAGGTGAAGCGTCGGGAAATCTTGACTCCGTGCTCGAGAATCTCGCTTCGTATCTTGAAGCGCAAATGGAGCTGAAACGAAAAGTGACCACCGCTCTTTTTTATCCAGCACTAATGCTCGTTTTATGCACCTTGGTGGTCATCGGCTTAGTGGTGTTTGTCGTTCCGATGATTGTCGATATTTTCAAAAAGCAGGGTGCGGTACTTCCCCTTCCGACACGTATCATGATTGGTATCTCTGACTTCATCGTATATTACTGGTGGATTCCGGTAATTTTGGGTTTTGGCGCGGTATACCTATTCAAAGAGTATTACCGGAGCGCGGCTGGGCGCGCACGCATCGACGATATCGTGCTCCGCCTCCCATTGATTGGCGGCATTTACCAGAAGGTAGCAACGGCGCGCATCGCGGGAACGCTCGGTACGCTTGTCTCGAGCGGCGTCGGGCTCCTTACCGCGCTTGAAATCACGCGCAATATTATCAACAACGTACATATGCAGAATGCGCTCGACAGCGCCAAAGACGGTGTGCGAGAAGGCAAAAGCCTCGCGCGAGAACTGGCGAAGAGCGGCCGTTTTCCGACGCTCCTCTCGCATATGATTGCCATAGGCGAAACCAGCGGCAAGCTGGAACAGATGCTCGAAAAGGCTGGAAAATCATATGAAAGCGAGGCGAACGCAACGCTGGCCGGCATTTCGACCCTGATCGAACCGTTCATGATCATTGGAGTTGGCGTGATAGTCTTGTGTGTTGTACTATCTATCCTAATGCCGATGATCGACATGATTAACGTCATGGGCAAATAACCAGACGCTAACAGAAATATTTAATTTACCTATTTTAACGGAACCGTATGATACTCTCGCACCCCAACCGCCTCATCCATCGCACCGCAGGTACGCAAGGGCAACGCGGATTGACGCTCGTAGAAATCGTAATCGTTCTGGTTATTCTCTCAGCGCTGATTGCCTTCCTCACGAAAGGACTTTTCGCTACCGGTGCTACGCAAAAGGCGCGCATCAATGTGATGAAAATGGAAAAACTCAAGAGTGCGATAAACCAATATCAGTTGATGAATAACGGACTTCCGCCAAGTCTCGACGCATTGGTAAATTGTTCCGGAAATAGTGGCCAAGCATGTTTTCCGGTTGCGCAAGCGGATGACTTGAACGATCTTTTCGGCGGACAGTACCGATATAGCGCCGACGGCTCGGGAAGCAGCTTCTCGATCAAGACGCTCGGCGCCGATCAAAGAGACGGCGGTTCTGGAGCCGATGCGGATGTCGTCGTTACCGGTCCGTAATCAGCGCAATTCCGGCTCGCGTCCGCAATTGCTATCCCTGAAAACCGCCCGCGGTCTAACTCTAATTGAATTAGTTGCGGTGTTGGCCCTCATCGGCGTGTTGACGACCTTTGCCACCTGGCGCATGGGAAACTTCGATTATTGGCGTGAGGAGTCTTTTATTAGAAAATTCTCCGAAACGATTGTCTTCCTCCATCATCAGGCAATCTTCGATCAGATGTTTTACGCGCTCGAAATCGACTTAGAGAATAAGAATCAGCCAAAATATAAAGTAGGCGTTTTTAATCCGGAACCATCGACGCTGACACCGGGAACAACCGCAGCGTCAGTTACGGGCGGGAATTTGAGCAACTCGCTCGCCGACTTTCTCAGTCCGGCCATAAGCGTCAGCCAGACATTTTCACCCTCCCCCACCTTCCCGTCCCTTGCAAATGCCGTTGAATTTCCTACCGGGATGTACATCGAAGATATACGGACGATGAAAGGAAAGGTACGCGGCACAGAGGGAGGCAAGGCATACGTGATGTTTTCACCGCGCGGATTTTCGGACTTTGCCGTGTTTCATCTAAGGACAAGTAAAGAAGCGCCTGTTACGATTCTGGTAAACCCGTTTACTGGAAACACAGAGATCCTGCGCGAATACAAAGATTTCAAGTGGACCTACACCAACAATGATAACAAGAATAGCAGTTAACTATGCGTAGTCGACGCTCACAAAGAGGCTTTACATTGGCAGAGATTACCATCGCAGTACTCGTTTTGAGCGCCGCGGTAATTGTGATGATCAGCCTGCAGTCGGCGTCCGTAGACAGCTCATTCCGCGATGAGCGGCGGCAAAAAGCGCTACTCGCCGCGCGCGCCATATTTTCAGCGCTCGAAATTCAGGAAGATCCCCCGGAAAACATCGACATAACCGGCTCGCTCGCCGACATAATTAAAAAGCAGGATGCCCTCAAAGGACTTACAGACTGGAACGAACTCAAAGTGCTCAATCCATTTCAAGCACATTTGACGATTCAAAACGCGCCGCTTCCGATTAAACAAATTCCTCAAGACGCCCTTAAAAAGGTCTCGCTGCAAGTTTCCTGGAGCGGCTCTTCCGCTGACATGGTCGAACTCTTTTATTTTATTCCAAAGAAAAACTAATGCGATCGATCGAGGAGTCGTCACACCGGACGCAGCGCGGCTTCACCCTGATCGAGCTGGTGATTGCCGTATCAATCCTCGCGGTGATCATGTCGATAGCGTATAGCTCGCTCTCGTACATCATGCGCACCAAGCAGCTACTTGACGATCGTCGTGAAATCGCATCAATCGCAAATGCCGTTCTATTAAGGGTATCCCGAGAGATCCAACTCGCCAGCCCGACTCGTCTTATACCCCCCGCCTCAGGCGCTGTGGCGGGCAGAGTCATCTCACAATTAGAGGGTGTTCAAAAGACCCTGGACAATGGAAACAGGGGCGATTCGCTCGATTTCATGGCTCAGGAGGCCGGCCAGTATGTGCCAGAGGGCATGACTAACTCGGGTACTGTTCAGATAGGCTATCGTGTTGAAAAAGACCCTGATTCTCCCAAAGGAGCACCCTCATCTTACCTTTTGATCAGGGATGAGAAGCCGGACATCCGGCCACCCAAACGCGCGTGGAGCAAGTTAATGACTTTTCCAATCGCTAAGAATGTTACCCGCTTGGAATTCAGTTACTACGACGTAAACGGAAACAAGTGGCTGAACGAGTGGGTAAATCAGACCGGACTTCCAGCGTTGGTAAGGATGGTCGTAACACTGCGATCGCCAGCGGGCGTTGAGCATGAATTCGTAACGGTACTGC
>CAYTAW010000062.1:0-11946 GCA_964435675.1 uncultured Bdellovibrionales bacterium | reverse complement strand
GCGGCGGCGCTTACGCTGCTCGCGGTCTCAGGGCCGCTTATTGCGCGCGCCGCCTTGGCGCTGCTCCCCCCAGCATTCTCGGGATCAATCCCCCCCAGCATCACGGCTTTAGCGTCGACTGCGGGATATCTTTTTGTTTTTGAAAACCCGCGTACCGCGGATTTTATTGTTCATGTTTTCAATTCATCTCCCTCGATCTCGCTATTGTCTTTAAGCGGCATCCTTGGCGATTTCTTGATGGCGGGAGCGCTATTGGCAGCCTTGGCACTGACCTTTATTGCGCTAGTTGAATTGCCGTTTTCCTGGGTATTTCGCGAGCGAAAGGCGCGTTCGATAAACTGGTTGCCTGGTATGCGTCCGCTGCTTTTCGCGTTTTTTCTTGGATTGAGCGTCGGGCAGGCCGGAAGTTATTTGAGCGATATTTTCGACAGCGCTGATGCGCAAGTCATAACGGGGCGGGCATCTCATGAGTGATAAGACAGAGTGGCCGACTTCGGATCGGATCGCGGAGCTGCGGACTCAAGGGATAGTCTCGTACAGTAATCGCTCGAGCGCGTGTTTGGTGATTGCGGTATTAGCGATTGCCGGCTTGGCAGCGCCATCGCTTACCACTCTTTTCGGAGATCTTCTCGCGTTCGGCGCAGAAGCTCAGAGCGCCGTGTCAATTGTCGAGAAGTTTAGAGCGACTGCGCTCACGTGGATCGTCGCGCCCGCCGCCGGGGTGGCCGCGGTGATTATCGTCTGGGGTTTGCTACAAACGCGCTTCCTGTTTCACCTCGGTTTGATCTCGCTCGACTTTTCGCGGCTTTTCCCGAAAACTTCGCTGGAACTGCCGTCGGTGGTCGAACGGCTGGCATTTCTAATCGCGTCAGTTCTTGTATCTTTCGTAGGCGCCTTTTTTCTGCTGAAAATTCTCGGCATTCAAATCTTCCGTATTTTACATAGTGCGGGAGATCGCGCGGTACTGGAGGCGCTGTCCACGCCGGTGCAGCTACTACCGGTTGTGATTCTAATAGGCATAGTGGGAGCGGTCGTGTTCCTTCTCTACGAAAAGCTCAGATTCGGCATGAATAATCGCATGACGCGCAAAGAGGTGCTGGCCGAGCGGAATGGCTAATTCCTATCTTGGCTTGCGGCGCACGGCCGATAATGTACAATCGCCGTTATGAAAAGGCCTATCGCTAGTCCACCAGATTCATTCAGTGTGCATCCGCTGCTTGCGATTCTGCCCCGCCACGGTTCCCTCAATAAGCTCGAGAATCTTCAAAGCTCGCTGTTTGCCCGATATGAAACGGTCGCCTCGGCGCGCGCCGGAGCCGATGCTGAATCGCAGCGCAAGCTGCAGAGCGAAGAGGCGATGCTGCGCGCGGTGCTCGACTGGATACAAGCCAGTGAAGGGGAGGCGCGATGAACAGTTTGATTCCTCGTCAACCGGGCGATTTAGCGCGCAGCGGCTATTCGGAGGAAGAGATCCACGGAATCTATGCGCTTGCCTGCACTTTGCTCGAAAACGGAGCGCTAAAGCAAGCCGAGACTATTCTCATAGGTCTTGCCGAGGTTGTTCCCGATTTTACTCCGGTTTTACTTGCGCTCGCCTATGTTCGAGGACAAGACGCCAATTTCGATTCTGCGCAATCATTTGCGGAGCAGGCGCTTCGCGTCGATCCTGCCTCGCCCGAAGCCATGCTTTATTTGATAACTTTTCTCCTTACAACGGGAGATTTGCAAACGGCGGGAACATATCTTGGCGAAATCGCTGATCGCATCGAAAGCAACGAGATTCAGGAGCCGACATTGATTCGTTTCTTCCGTGCCCAGATGGTGAGGTATCAAGCGCGCGAGGGGTGAGCTATTGGCTGGTGCAGGGCTGGCCGTTTGGCTGGTGCAGGGCTGGCCGTTTGGCTGCCTTCGAGCTGTGTCCTGACTACTTCTTTTCTTCTTCGTCGATAATTCCAGAATCGACCGCCATCTTAACGGCATTTTTTAGCACGTTCTTTTGAGATGCGAGCGGGCTACCTTCCCCGAATAGTTTATCGGCTTCTTCATTAATCATATTAAAGAGCTGCTGTCTCTCGGCGGCGGTCATTGTGCGTGTTCCTTTGCGGGCGCCGATTCCGCCAGCGCGGCCGACTGCTCCGACGCCAGTGGCACCCTTTACCGACGATACTTCATCGACAGTTCCAGCTTTTTCGACGTCGCTCGTCTGTTTGGTTAGATCGACACGTCCAATTTTCTTGTCGCCAATTTTCTTATCGTCTGCCATACAATCCTTATGCGCTCATAATCTTGCTAAACGGCCCATCTACCTTGTCTTTCTTTAGCTTCAACGAAATGTCTTTTAATCCCGGCCTAACCTTCGGAAGCTTGTTATCTTTGGACTTTGACATGCTGCGCTGCAGATAGGTTAGCAGCACCTTATGTTCGCGAATTACATTAAGTTCGTCGGTTTCCCATTCGGTTGCGACTGTGCGCATTGAAGCGCCTTCCCAATATGTTTTCCAAAGAATCAGCTGATGCACTGGCTCAAGCGCCGCAATCTCTACAATCATGCGTTTGTAATCGAGCAGATCGTCCGGAGAGTTCTCGGTCAGGCCCTGCTTGGCGGCCACGATACTTGCTCCCACCAACATCTGACGTACCGCGCTGCGCATATCATCGCCGCCGCCGTCGTCGCCGCCACTTGGCAGCTGCCCTTCACGTAATTCAGGGAAGACGTTGAAAAGTTCGGCGGATATTTCACGCGCCGCATGCTCTTCTTTGGACTGAGTTCCAAGACCGCGCTTCCAGCCACGTGATTTGCGGGCGGCTTCTGATGACGCTTCATGGATACGTTTGCGCGCATACCCTTTGAACGGCACGCCGCGGTCTGGTTGGAAACGCCGAGCGCAAAAAATCAGCGCTTCCATTGCCGCTCCGTCTAGTCCGTCGAGCTGCCAATCCATGTTCCATGCTCGAGCAACCGAGCGGGCGATACTTTCAGCCCAACCGCGGAATTCTAAGACGATATTATCCGCTTCTTCGGTGCTTAATGTGCGGTATTCCTGCATTCCGACAATCCTTTCAAATAGTACCCGAGCGCGTCAATCTACTCTCTTTCTGCCGCGAGCTTCAATTCGTATTGAACTGCATCGTTGGCCCTGTCCCGAGTGCTCGACAGCCTAATATGCTGCGTTATCTCGCTGTGGCGGCCGCCCCGCATTTTAATACGACTTAAAACTCTCGCGACGAAAAAACCTAATTAACCCGCCCTAGGGTAATCGGCCTATTACCGCTCAGAGTAAACCCCCCGTCCTGAATTCACTACACTAGCAATGAAGTGTAGTCGATTCAATAGCTTATCTTTTACCTCTAGAACCCTAGTTCCTCAAATATTCAAAATTGGCCGATCTCCGAAAATTGCTGAAGCAAAGGCCAAGCTTTCAAGAATAGTGGGTATCAGGTGTCACGTTTTATCTTGAAGGATTTGGTTTTATGTCAATGGTAGCAGCAGTTCTCGATCGCGGAGAAGAGAAGAAGATCCACCTAAAAAAGAAAGCGGTTCTTGCAAAGAAAGGCAAGATTATCGATCTTCCGCTGCCCAACCGAAAAGCCGTCGAACAGCACGAAATTGAAGAGGCGGTCGGTGAAGAGTTAATAATCAAGTACCGCGCTAAAGCGCGCAAGCTTGGCCGCAGCATTCTGCGTCGCTGGCATGCCCGTCTCGATATTCAAGAAGTGGACAGTATCGTAGATCTCTCGCTTTGCGAAGCCACCGCTCGCTTTAATCCGACCAAAGGCGCGAGTTTCATGACTTTCTTGTATTACCATTTGCGCGGACATTTGATTCGCGCGGTAGCAGCAGCGGCCTCGTTGAATACAGTCCCGTTCTCCAGCTGCGATGTGTTCAAGAATTCGAATACCGGAGAGGGAGAATCGCGTTCGGCTGCATATGGCGGCGCTGCGAATGCAATCGAAATTGCCGAAGCGCTTGTTAGTCAGGAGTCTCTCCTTCCAGAAGACATGCTGCTCAAAAAAGAAATGATCAAGATTAGCACTGAAGCATGCTCGAAGCTCGATCCGCTTGAGCGTGAAATCATCGAGCGTCTCTACCTCCAAGAGCAGCAGCTGCTCGATATCGCGCACTTTCTCGGCTATAGCCGCTGCCATGTGTCACGCGTCAAGAAGAAAGCCTTGCGCACGCTGCAAGCGGATCTCTGTAAAGAACTCGAAATGGAAGCGAAGCCGCTTGCGGGCGAAGAAGAAGATGAACTTTCGTTCCGCCGCAAAGTTCACCGCCGCCGTCCGCGTTCCAAGGTATATGGCGGAAAAGTCCGTAAGCTGGCTAAGGCGGCATAAAAAAGCCGTACGCTCTCTTACTGTTTTCAGCATAAGCGCCGGCCAATAATCAGTTCGCGTTTGGTTGCCATCGATACGGTTGACCGTATCGTTAATCGAGGGCAGCCCTCATCTGTTCAACCGGCGCTTTCCGGTTCGTAAATAACTCGAATTGAGCGACTCCCTGATAGAGGAGCATCTCCCGGCCTTCTATGGTCCGCGCTCCGGCGGCTCGCGCATCTTTGAGAAGCTGGGTGTCTCGAGGATGATAAATTGTTTCGAAGATTATCTGCGAAGGGGAGAACGGATAACCGCTTAACGGAGATCCGCCGTCCGGAGACCCCATACCGACGGAGGTCGTATTAATAATGATATCCCAGCTTCCGGATTTCAGACGCTCGCTCCAAGGCAGTAACGCAATCGAGAAGCGGCCCGCAAGTTCCGCCGCCTTTGATTCCGTCCGGTTCGTAACGGAGACCCTGACACCGCTTGCTTTTAAGCCACAAATCGCTGCACGGGCGGCACCACCAGCTCCTACTACGAGGGCTGACTTGCCATTTAGCGGTGTGAGCGCCGTAAGGGGGGTAATGATCCCGAGCCAATCAGTATTAAAGCCTGTGATTTTATGGCCGTTTCTTTTCAAGGTATTAACAGCACCGATCTTTTCGGCCATTGGGTCGAGCGAATCTACGAGTGACACCAGTGATTCCTTATGAGGCATGGTGCACGAGGCGCCGAGATTGGGCGCGCTGCGGAATTTAGAAATAAACACCGGTAATTCTGCCGCAGGCACAAGCATATGTTGATACGAGAACTGTTGGTCGATGCGCAGCGCCTGATAGGCGGCAGAGTGCATTCTTGGCGAGAGTGAGTGCGCAATCGGGTCGCCGATTACCATGCACTTTTTTGGAGAGGGCTCTTTCCCGCGCCATTCGTCGACGAGGTCGATGATCTCGGCGCATATTTCATCCGGGCTTTGCTCGGCGCAAACGATATAGTCCGCGCAGGTGCGATAAATCGTTTGGCGTGCTTCGAACAGTTCGCGTGCTTTTTCTTGATCACGAAAAAGGGGGCGCTCGCTATTCGAGCCGATCCTATTACGTATGGTTTCGAACTGCGCCGACAGATAAATGATCAAAGAATCCCCCGACCGGAGTGCTTTGACATTCTCGCCGCGCAGGGGCGTTCCCCCGCCGGCCGAAATAACAACGGAGCTATTCGTGCTGGCCCGCTGAACCGCCTCTGATTCGAAATTACGGAAAATTTCTTCGCCCTGTTCGAATAGCTGAGGAATTGATTTTCCGCCCGCGAGCGCCACTATTTCATGATCTATCTCGATGCACGGGTAGCCGAGTTTTTCGGCGAGCAGTGCGCTCACTGTCGATTTACCCGATCCCATGAAGCCGATGATTGATATTTTCATAGCGGCGGCTGAATCTGAAATCCCAGCGCGGTGAGACGAGTCCAAAAATCGGGGAACGATTTTTCGACGACATGCGGCTCATGAATCGAGATACCCTGGGGAAGGGCGCCAAGAATAGCAAATGACATTGCCATGCGATGATCTTCATAGGTTGAGATTTCAGCCTTTCTGGGAGCTCCGCCGACTACTGCGATACTTTGTTCGTCTGTGCGCGAATAGATGCCGCATTTTGCAAGCTCCGTCTTTAAGGCCTCCAGGCGATCTGTTTCCTTAATCTTTAGGGTCGAGAGCCCGGTGATAATAGTTTCGCCGCGCGCCACCGCCGCCACCACGGCGAGCGTCTGCGCTGTATCAGGCATGAGCGTCATATCGCAGGCAATCGCTGAAAGGGTGGGACTGCCGGTAATTTCTATCCAGTTTGAGCCCTGAGCGCGCGTGCAACCCATCTCTTCGAGGAGAAGCGGAAATCGCATGTCGCCTTGAACCGAGTGCGGATTGACGCCATTGATTCTGATTCTCCCCGCATTCACGGCCGCCAATCCCCAGAAGTAGGAAGCACCGGACGCATCCGCTTCGACTTCGTACTCGCGGCAGTGATAGCCATCTGAGCCAACTGTAAAAGAGCTCATCTCCGCATTACAGGCGACTGATGCTCCGAAAGCGCGCATCGTGTCGAGGGCCATTTCAACATATGTTTTTGATACCAGAGTTCCAGGGATTGTAAGTGAAAAACCGCCGATACGCGGCGCGATCAGTAAGAGAGCGGTCAAGAACTGACTGCTCTTTTCGCCGCTGACGGTGATTGTGCCGTTTGCGCTCAGTGATCTGCCGCGGATTAAAAGCGGCGGACAATTCGGCTTTCCAAGGTAGGTGATGTCGGCGCCGAGTTGGCGCAACGCGTCAACCAGATCGTTGATCGGCCGATCGTGCATACGTTCGCTTCCTTGTAAGCGCACGTCGATTCCCGGAATCGACGCAAGGAGGGCGCATAAAAAGCGCATGGTGGTGCCAGCGGGGCCAACATCAATAATTCCTTGGTAAGGAGCAAATCCACCCGCTGGGGGCGTAACGGTCCAATTTTCGCCATCGATTTCTATCGTTACACCCAACTTTTCAAGGGCGTCTTTCATGGCGATGCTGTCGCGGCTAGGCGATGCATTTATGAGGCGTGATGTCCCGTCCGCGGCGCTTGCAATAATCAGCGCGCGATTGGTGTAGCTCTTCGATCCGGGAAGGACGATATCTGAGTCGATCGGTTGCGCGGGAGGGATAAGAGTGATCATTAGAGTCCCACTATCGACAGCGACGCGCGAATCTGTTCTTCTCGTACCTCAACGGCGGGAGCGCACATGCCCAGTGTAGTTAGCAACGCGCACGAAATTTTGCCTCCTGAGTTCTTTTTGTCGTGACGCATGAACTCGAGTAAGCGATCCACTGAAAACTTTTGGGGCGCTCGAATTGGGAGGTGATATCGTTCAAGCAACCGTTCTATCCTCTCGGTGTCCGCGGCGTTTAGATATTTCAGTTCTTGCGCTATCGCGGCTTCGGCGATCATCCCCAGCGCAACGCATTCGCCGTGTAACATGGGCTCGCCGTCTTCGGCCGCCGCGGCTTCGATAGCGTGTCCAATCGTATGTCCGAAATTCAATATCTTTCGCAGTCCCGATTCGAGCGGATCTTGCGCTACGACTTCGGCTTTAATCTGGCACGAGCGCTTGATTACCGAGGCTAGGAAGGGCTGATCGTGCCGATTAACGGCAGCTGATTCGAGTGTATCGATAAAATTGGAATCGTAAATGAACGCGTGTTTGATAATTTCGGCAAAGCCCGAATAAAGCTCCCGCTCGGGAAGTGTCGTTAATAATGAGGTGTCAATTACCACAAGCTTAGGCTGGCGAAATGAACCGATGAGGTTTTTGACGCCGGCAAAGTTTATGGCAACCTTACCGCCGACGCTTGCGTCAACCTGCGCAAGCAGTGTCGTCGGGACTTGCACGAAATCAATTCCGCGCATGTAGATGCTCGCCGCGAAACCGGCGAAATCGCCAAGCATGCCGCCGCCGATATTTATGCAGAGCGACTTGCGATCGAGTCCCGCTTGGTGGAATTCCCCGAGTAGCTTTTGCAAATTTAAAAAATCTTTGTTCTTTTCGCCGCACGGAAAGTAGATCGCCGATGTATTGCCGGTAAGTAGTGGGGAGAGCAGGGGGCTGAGCGCGTTTTTTAGCTTATCATCCACGATAAAGAGTACTTTGCTGTGCTTCTCGAATGCGGCCAAGGTTGGCAGCCGTGAAATTATGCTTGTTCCAATAACGATGTCATAGGGAGCCGCATCGGCGGTTTTGGCTGTTGTTAGAGAGATTTTCTCTTCGCTCATCAGGTGCTCTTTTCTTGACGCGTGCCGCTCGCGCGGCGGGCTTTTTAATTACATGCTGCGCAAGTCGGCCATCAATTTCTCGAACTGCGGATAGCGGAGTGCTTGCGGACCATCGCTGAGAGCCTTCTCGGGTTCAGGATGGAATTCAACGATAATGCCGTGAGCGCCAACAGCTTTTGCAGCCAGTGCAAGCGGTGGAACAAGGTCGCGTTCTCCTGCCGCATGGGACGGGTCGACGATAACGGGCAAATGCGTAAGCCGCTTTAACACCGGCACGGCGCTCAAATCGAGCGTGTTTCTGGTCGCCGTCTCGAACGTCCTAATACCGCGCTCGCAAAGAATCACCTGTTGGTTACCTTCGGCGAGAATGTATTCGGTTGCCTGTAGTAATTCATCGAGCGAGGAGCTCATTCCGCGCTTCAATAGTACCGGTCGGTGCGTGCGGCCGACCATCTTAAGCAGCGAGAAGTTCTGCATATTGCGCGCGCCGATCTGTAAGATATCAGACTTTTCAGCAACCGCCTCGACTTCTTCAGGGGACATGACTTCCGTAACAATCGGGAGGCCGAACGATTTTCCGGCCTCTGCCAGCATATCAAGACCTTTCAGCCCAAGCCCTTGGAAGCTGTATGGCGAAGTGCGTGGTTTGAAGCAGCCGCCGCGCAGAATAACCGCGCCGTTTTCTTTCGCTTCTCGTGCGCAGCTCATAATCTGGTCGTGAGACTCAACCGAACATGGACCCGCCATAACGATAAAGCCGTTGCCGCCAATACGCGTGCCTTTAACTTCGATAATAGTATCGTTCTCTTTCATGTCGCGGCTGGCGAGCAGCTTTGACTTCTTCTTCGCGGGAGAGTCGCTCTTGGTCTCCACCGGAGCCGCAGGTTTAGCAGGAGCGGGTTCGGTTTCATCGAGCCGCGGTTGAACCGGAGGAAGGTCGTACGATGGGTAACAGCCGATAACCTTCATGAACTTCGTGTGTTTCACCAGGGATTCGAGCGCCTTTTTGACATTATCGGTGCCAATATTCCCCTCGAAATCGACGTAAAACATCTCTTCCCACGGATTGCCGGCAATAGGGCGCGACTCGAGCTTGGCCAAATTGATGCCGTGCTCTCTGAAGACCATCAGCGCATCTACTAGGGCGCCTGGAACCTGCGGGGTCGACATCACGAGTGAAGTTTTACTCGGAATGCGCGCGTCAACTTTTTGCGGCATGCGGGAAAGAATCAGATAGCGGTTGTACGTGTCGCTTTGGTTGGCGATTTGATGGCGGATGATCTGCAGTGAGAATTGCCGGGCGGCTTCTTCGCTGGCGATCGCCGCAACGTCGGTTTGTCCGCTGTCCTTGAGACGCTTGAGCGAGAGCGCTGAATCGGAGAAGTATTCGATGCGCACATGCGGCATGCTCGCAAGGAAGGTGGAGCACTGATTCACCGTCTGCGGGCTGCAATAGATGGTTTTAAGATTCGATAGCGGGACATCTTCCGCTCCAATCAGGCAATGATTCAGCAGGAACTTCTCTTCGCCGACAATCGAAACAGGTGAGCGCAACAAGAGATCGTAGACTTCAGTCATGGCGCCCGAAGCCGTATTTTCGATCGGCACAATGGCGAATTCAGCTCGCGCATTTTCGAGCGCGCCGACGACATCCTCGTATGTTGAGCAGCCGACATATACGGTTTCATTGGTGCTGCGCGCGAAATACTTACGCGCGGCGAAATAGCTGTACGAGCCTTCGATGCCGTGGAAGGTGACGCGTTCCAGCGTTTGCTTGGAGCTGCCATTGAGTTTCCGCTGCAAATGCTCGCGCTGAATACGGTTCGAGTCTTCGATGATTTCATGAAAGACGCGTGTCACGAGGTGACTATCGAGGCCCACGTTCTTTCCGTTCTTGATGCGATCGACCAAGAGCTCCTCTTCGCGCTTCTGATCGCGAAGAATTCCGCCGCTTTGCTCCTTGAGCTCGATCACATTCTTGCTAAGAGCGCGCCGCTGCGCGAGGCATTCGATTAACTTTGCGTCGACTTGGTTGATTTCTTCGCGCACCGTATCAAGGGTGCGGTCGACCGTTTTAGGTGGAGTCTGACCTTCGTTCTTCATGATTTTCGCTTGAATTATGGCTAAATTAGTAGTTTCGCCCCAAACAATTCCTTATTCAACAAAGGTCAAAAAGTGAATGAACTCAGCATCTTCACCGGTTACCATTTTAAGGTACGCATCTTTAATTTTCTTCGTTATCGGGCCTAGTTCACCGTTCCCGAGCACCGTATCGTTGATCGAGCGAATCGGCGAAACTTCCGCTGCAGTTCCCGTGAAAAAAGCTTCGTCGCACTTGAACGCTTCGTCAAGGCTGATGGTTCGTTCAACAACGGGAATGTTGTGACGTTTCGCAAATTGAATGACTGTCTCGCGAGTGATACCGGCTAGTATCGTTCCGAGCGGTGGGGTAATCAATTTTCCCTCTTTAATCATAAAGAAGTTCTCTCCCGGTCCTTCGGCGATATTTCCGTCGAGGTCGAGGAAAAGCGCTTCGTGATACTTGGTTCCTTGCAGCTCTTGAACGGCAAGGATGCTGTTCACGTAGTGTCCGCCGATTTTTGCATCCGAAACCGTTGATTTCGGATGAATGCGGATATACTTGCTCGATTTAATGTCGACCATTTCGTGCGGAAGGTATTTCCCCCACGGCCAACAGGCGATAACGACATCGACTGGGGAGCCTTTGGGGTTAAGACCCATCACGCCGTATCCGTTGAATGCGATGGGACGAATGTATCCCTGTTCAAGATTGCAGCGCTTAAGCAGCTGCGTCGTGGCCTCGGTCAGCTGTTCGACTGTGTAAGGGATGGTAATTCCAATCACCGAAGCAGAGTAAAAGAGGCGTTCAAGGTGTTCCTTAAGACGAAATACAGCAGCGCCGCGAGAGGTCTTGTATGCGCGAATTCCCTCAAAGACGGAATCGCCGTAGTGTAATGCATGAGTTAAAACGTGAACCTTTGCGTCTTCCCAAGCGACAAAAGCGCCATTGTGCCAAATCTCTTTCGTTTGCTGCATTTCAAGTATCCTTTAACCGCGCCCAACGCGTGCTGGACGATAAAAATTAAGTTGTGCCGGTAGTTTAGCGTAAATGGCCTGGGAACTCAATTCCGCCCCGGCATGGGTTTGACTAGCGGTCCCATAAAACATAGCGTTTTTTAATGATTTCCGAAGGGCACGAAGTAAATCCACCGCTTGAACGTGCGGCGCAGCCGGAAGCGCTTACTGTGCCGGCCGATTTTCAAGCACTGCAGGTGCCTATCGATCGGCGCAGCTTTCTACATGCCCTCGGTATGGTTATCGGCGTACCCGATAAAATTGCCGCACTTACGCAGATTCCGAGTTCGGAAGCGCGGGCAGTTGCGCAGGAAATTACGCCAGAGATGGTTTCTAAAGCAATCAACAGTTTTATGGCTTTTGTTGGCAATGAACGGGACCTGAGCAATACGATTTCTCCGTTTGCATTTTTCCACAAGGCGAGAGCAGCTATTGCTGAAAAGATTGTTTTTCGCGGCGAGGAGCCTATTGTTGATCCGGCACTTTCAAAGCGAGCGGTGCTTTCTCTGTACCGTGATGAACAGGTAAAGGTGAACGAACTTTTGAAAACGCGCGAAGCTGCGCTCGCTACAATGCACGAGCACCGAGCAGTTCTGCTTCAAATCGCACAGCAGGTATTGCACGATGAAAAACAGATTCATTTAGGGATGATTTCGGCTGTACTCGCGGACCAGCATGATGGATTAAGTCCTGAAGCGGTGGCAAAGCTTGCGCAGGAAGAGAGCCGCGAGAGTGT
>CAYTAW010000061.1:0-11980 GCA_964435675.1 uncultured Bdellovibrionales bacterium | reverse complement strand
TGCTGAAAGAAATCAGTGCGAAGATAGTATGGATTAGTTTCATGCCGCCTTTTAGATACAATAGACCGCTTCGATTCAGATGCAGACCTTTTCCGTGTAGATTCATGCGTGTCGTGTCAATAATAGCTGCGCGGGACTGTGCCCGATTTGTATGTAAGTAATCGAAGAATGTGGCTGTTTTGAAATCAGTCTTCTTTATTCTTCAGTTTATTGGCAATACTTTGGCGGATATGTTCAGGCAAAACCAAGTTGGGTTCATTCGGTAGTTCGATTTCGCCCTCGGCAAAAGCTCTGCAAAAATCCTCAAGAGAAGTCTCTAGCTGGACAATTTGCGTTTTATAACGCCGGCAATCAACGCACCAATAATAGTGGAATGTATACGCGGCACGCTCGGCGACCGTCAAAGGGATAGCCTCGACGCTCGAAAGCCGCTGAGCATAACGGGCGCATGAGAACCAGAAGCCGGGCAAGAGCAGGCGCATTAGCTGCCTCCTTTTGCTGATTTAAAGTTAAACCAATTTGTATTCAAACAATCTCTCAACTGCATCCGTGCACGGTAAATTATCGCTCCCAGATTAGTCGGAGTTATTCCTAGATTTTTACAAATTTCTTCAGTTTTTTTCTCAGAAGTTGCCCGGGCAATAATCACATCCCTAAAACGATGGGGTAACTTATTGAGGCAATTCGATAAAATCCCCGCGAAATGCTTTTGGTCGAGCATTTTTTCAGGGCAGGAGTCCCACCGGGTTACCGTCTGGCGCCACAATCCGAGGAAATTGAAGTGTTCTGTATCTTTACCGAATTCCTCGGCTGGGATGTCGGCGACATTCTCTTTATAAGCACGGCGTCGGTAATCGGCTACCTTGTTACGCATTATTGCAACCAGCCATGTTTTTATCGAAGAGCGGCCTTCGAAGTTTTCCTTGGTATTTAGAGCAGCAAGAAAAGTTTCTTGCACGATGTCTTGCGCCGCTTCCTTATTACGAAGTTGCAGATAGGCGAGCCGATACAGATAATCGCCGTGCAAATTAAGTGATTCGACAAGTTTCTCGTCCATTAGCGACCGTTGGATGCCTCAGTTTGGTTGATTGCCTACGGCTCTGACAAGGGGAAAAGCATAAAAATTCAGCCTATTAGCAATTAGATTATTTTTTTTGTAATGCCCACCCTGCTTGCGCGACCAATACCTCAACAACATTCCTGAAGGGAGGGTATATGAAGCAAGTTCGAAGGTTTCTGAAGAAGGCACTGCCCGTCGCGGTAGCGTGTACGGCACTCGTTGCCGGTCCACTAACACTGTACGGTTCGAGTCATCGCGAAGCGCCGCTCATCACGGAGCTTCCTAAGGTCGATGCAACCGATTTCTATCTTTTCAACAGCTACGAGTCTGGCAGATCGGATTATGTGACAATGATCGCGGACTATCTGCCACTGCAAGACGCCTACGGTGGACCGAACTACTTCAGCTTGGATCCCGATGCTCTTTATGAAATTCATGTGGATAATAACGGCGATGCCAAAGAAGATCTGACATTTCAATTTAAATTCAAAAACGCGTTCAAAAATCTTTCGCTTGATATCGGGCCTGAAGGGAATAAGAAAAGCGTTTCAGTCGCCCTGTTGAATCTCGGAACAATCGGACCTAATCGGGACAACACTTCGGCACTCAACATCGAAGAATCGTATTCGGTGAAGCTGATTCGCGGCGATCGCCGCACGGGAAAGTCGTCCCTTGTAAAAAATCTTAATACTGGGGGAACCACCTTCAAGAAACCGGTGGATAACATCGGCAATAAATCACTCAGCGCGTACGAGGACTATGCGCGATCGCATATTTATAACGTGCAAATACCGGGATGTTCGCAAAGTGGCCGCGTATTTGTCGGACAGAGAGCGGAGCCCTTCGTGGTGAACTTGGGTGAGACCTTCGATTTGATTAACTATAATCCGCTTGGTCCAGTCGACGGTGAATCCAATACAATCGGCGATAAAAACATCACCTCCCTGATTCTCGAGGTGCATAAAAGCTGCTTGATTAAAAAGGATTCTACCATTGCTGCATGGACAACCGCGAGCCTGCCGCGCTCGAGAACCGCTGCGAAGGGCAAAGATCCGGCTATAATGCCAGGGCAGAAGGGGACACGAGACTATGTACAGGTATCACGCCTTGCCAATCCGTTGGTAAATGAATTGGTAATCGGACTGAAGGACAAAAATAAATTCAATTCGAGCGAGCCGAGTCATGATGCGCAATTCGCCACCTACGTGACGAATCCGACGCTTCCGGCAATCATCGAGCTGCTGTTCGGCGTCAAGGCGCCTACGGTATTTCCTCGTAGCGACCTCGTAGCAATTTTCCTAACGGGTGTTGAAGGTTTGAATAAAACCTCGGCGACCGCTGAGTTGATGCGTCTGAATACTTCAATCGCGCCTGTGGCGGCCGCAAGTCAGAAAACGCTCGGTGTCATTGGCGGAGATACGGCTGGATATCCGAACGGACGCCGTCCTGGAGACGACGTTGTCGATATATCGCTTCGCGCAGTGATGGGAGTCCTCCTTCCTGCGAGTGTTGCGCCGGACGGACAACTGGCTTACACAGATGGCGCCGCTATTAATGCGACCATGTACGGAAATTCGTTTCCATACCTGAATACGCCAAACGCTGGATCTCGAAACAACCAATAACAACCCCAGGGGGCTGTAGTGAGAACCACTGCAGCCCCCTTTATTATTTAGGGCGAAACATGGCACCAAAATTCATCTTCGGCGCGGCCCTGCTCTCCTTGGTTTTTGCCTGCGAAAAAAGCATTGCCGCTCCATTTATACCGGCGTCTGAAAAAGAGATAGTGGAGACTCTTCCCGCTGGAACTCAACAAGCGCGGCGATCGTTGAGCGGATCGAATGAGCTGCTAAAGTCTTCAGCACCACTGAAGCAAGGAAATGCGGAAAGTGCCCAAAATATTGAAGCCAGGATTGTAGAGGCGCGAGGTTTTATTGAGCTTGCGCGTACTGAAGGTGATCCCCGTTCTCTTGGATATGCCGAGTCCCTTCTTCAGCCGCTCGTCACATCTGATACTCCTAATGCGAAGGCGCTGGTTATGTATGCAATTGCGTTGCAGTCACGGCATGATTTTCGCGGCGCTGAAAAGGCACTTGAGACGGCCCTAAAGATTCATCCTGGCGATGCCCAAGCCTGGCTTACGAAAGCTATGATACTTCGGGCGCAGGGGCGTATTGACGAAGCGCGTAAAAGTTGCGCCCCGCTCCTGAGAACGGCGGATGAGTTTACCTTGACGTTATGCGCGGTCAGCGTGCGCTCACTCTCAGGGCACGCTCGGGAGGCATATCAGGTGCTCGAAGGAGCCCTACAGGCACAGCAGGAGAGCTCGAAGTCATCTTTGGTCTGGGCGCAGACGCTTTTGGCCGAAATTGCCGAACAGCTTGGCGATAATCAGGCTGCCGCGCGGCACTACTCGCAAGCGATCGTACTCGAGAAAAAGGATCCCTATCTGCTTGCCGCATATTCCGACTTTTTCCTCCGTCAGGGAAAGCCGCGTGCGGTGCTTGCGCTTCTGCAGGGAAGAGGCCTCGAGAAGCAAGATGGGTTATTGCTGCGGCTGGCGCTTGCGGCAAAAGCGGCGGGTGAAATCGAGGAGTTCGCGGCCTATAGTAGTGAGCTCTGGAGCCGAATCGAGGCGGCACGTCTTCGCGGCGATTCAATTCATTTACGCGAAGAGGCGATTGCCGAGTTAGAGCTTCGCGGCGACGCGAGTCGCGCTCTGGCGCTTGCCAAAAGAAATTTTGAGAATCAACGTGAACTCGCCGATGCGCAGATCTTGCTTAAGAGCGCCCAACTAGCAAACGATGCTGGCGGCGCTCAGATGGTGCGCCAATGGCTCGCCGCGAATAAGGTCGAGGATGTGAGGCTGCAGAATTTTGTAGGGAGTGAGCTATGAGTGGTTTTTTTCGTATTCTGATTTCAACTCTGATTATCTGCTTCTTTCTTCCTTTGGCGGCATATGCGCATAAGCCGAGCGATAGCTATTTGAATATAGCAGTAGAGCGAGGGGAACTCTCTGGTCGATGGGATATTGCGCTTCGTGATCTAGAAGTGGTGATCGGTTTGGATCAAAACCATGATGGAGCGCTTTCCTGGGGGGAAGTGATATCAAAGAAAAGCGAGATTTTCGATTTTGCACTAGCGCATTTGAGTGTCTCGAATTCCAACGAGCGCGCAGCGCTCGTTCCTCAAGAACTTCTGCTCGATAAACATTCGGACGGCGCGTATGCCGTTTTGTCCTTTAGCGCAGTAAATATCAAATCTGAGTCACTTGCGGTTTCCTACGAACTTCTATTTGATGTCGATCCGTCTCATCGCGGTATTGCCACAATCACGCGTGATGGTAGATCTTTTAGCACTGTTTTTAGCCCAGACGATGGCACGGCGACATTTAATTCCGCAGCCGGCGAATCAGAGCCGATTCTTCAGTCTATCATTCCATTTATAAAGAGTGGCGTATGGCACATATTAATCGGATACGACCATGTGCTCTTTCTGGTAACACTCTTATTGCCGGCTACGCTCGTTTGGCTCGGTCCAAAGCAGGGGTGGCAGCCAGCGCCAGATTTGCGTGAATCGCTCTTTGATGTGATTAAGGTAGTCACCAGCTTTACAATCGCTCATTCCATTACGCTTGCGCTAACGGTTATCGGCACTATTGATTTTCCATCGCGAGTGGTAGAGAGCGTCATTGCTTTTTCAGTCGCGCTTGCCGCTGTAAATAACATTTATCCGATCATCGCCAAGTCTCGTTGGGGAATCGCTTTTGTGTTTGGATTGATTCACGGCTGCGGTTTCGCCTCGGTTCTGGTCGATGCTGGCCTTCCTGCTGGAAACTTTCTCAGTGCGCTATTCGGATTCAATCTTGGCGTGGAGCTCGGACAGCTTGCAATCGTCGCTGCGGTACTTCCAGCTCTTTTCCTCAGTCGATATTCAACCGCATATCGTGGTGTCGGACTGCGTACCGGGTCAGCAATGGCGACAGTGATTGCATTGATTTGGATGGTCGAGAGACTTCTCGATGTCGCGATTTTTTAAGGTAAGACTTGGGTCGCCAATGTGTCTGTAGTGTGTCGGTCTGTTTGAGCACATGACTCTTGAAAAGGATCAGGTGATTATGATTGTAAACGATTACTGTCATTTTTGTTGGAGGCCGATTCAAACAAATACGCCCAACCCTTTTTCTTGCATGCGGTATTGGCCCTAGTGCCGAGGGTGGTGACACAAGAAACCACAACTCTTTCAAATAGGTTCACGCGGTACGACTGGCGGCTACCCACCAACACCCCCAACCCGCGGCATCGAATACAATCGGGCACCTCTCGCAATGCCGGAGGGAGATGAGGAAACTAAGCGAGCGCCCGCTTGGTGGGGCGCCGCTGGCGGCCAGTAAGAGGGCTTTTTGCGTATTAAAAACAATAAGTTATGTTGTTCAATTTTCTTGTAATAATGGCGCGTTTTCTGCGACCAATCCTGCACAACATTACTGATGAAGGATATTTTATGAGACAATTCAATATTTTTCTTGAATTAGTTTTTTTATCCGCAGCGACCACGACATTTATCATATCCGTTTTGCTGGCCGCCCAGGAGACGGGCTCAATATACAGCCGGAGCGACGTTGAAATTTATGACCCCACTACATGTAATAGTTCTTTATCAATAACGGCCCATACTGATGGGTCTGCGCCCGCAGCGGTAGGGTAATTAAATAGGTAGTCATTTTTTGTCGATATAATGGACGGTTTTAGTAAGAGGTATTATGGATTCAGATTCTGATTTTTTTCACGGATTTTTTATAGTAGCCCTAATCGCCCTGCTCGTAAGTCTGGGAAGCATGGGTGCACCGGATCTCGCCGCTAGCACGGCACGAGTCATACCGCAGTCCTTGTTCTAAGAATCCATATATTGTACTGCGCCGTACGGCGCGTTAGCGGAAACCGCTACGCTGCAAAATAGTGTAACGTCCCGCTGCTAGTACGCGCCCAAGACAGTATGACGGTTTATGGTTTAGACGGCATAACATTATTGTCTTCAATATCCACTAGTCCGTTTAGAGGCTGCCGCGAGTTCTGAATCAATATGGAGACGGCACGGATTGATCAACCCGAACTGCAACTACCGACAGAGGTTCACGTGCTATCGGAATCATCGGTCTCGCGGCTCAATAGAAATTTCGAAACCGTAGATGTCTTAGTCATCGGCGGCGGCGCCGCTGGCCTCGCGTGCCTGCGCCGCCTCAGCTCCTGCGCGCAGCCATGCCGCGCTGTTCTGCTTGAGAGCCAGGCGGTGCTTTGCGGCCGCGTCAAGAATGTGCTCGCGGGCGGTCCGAATCAGGTTCCTCGTGAAGGAGGGGCTGAATTCGGATATCAAGATTTGCTCGATGCGCTGATTGCTCTTGGTGTTACACCTAACTCCGAGGATCTGATTACAATCGCTCCCTACAATTCGGAGACATTAGGCATTTTTGATGGTCAGAAAATAGTACGGGCACGCGATGTCGTTGGAACTCAGGATCTAGACGTTATTCGGAATCGGCTATTTCTGGAGATGCGTGATTTTGGCCGCGATATCTCGATCCGAGAATTCCTTGATGAGCACAGCCCGCTATACCGTGAGTTACAGGCAAATTCGCCGGCAGTGTGTAAGGTAATCGAGAATAGCCTGCTGAGCGAGTACGCCTGTGAGTCCCTTTCTAAAATGGGGATCGTGGCCTGCGCTGATCAAGCTATCGAAGAGGGGACGAGTAGTCATCATAATACGCTGACCGGTGAGGTATTCAGGATATCGGGCGGATACTCCGCGCTCATTCAAAGACTTGCCGATAATTTAGATGCTCGTAGTCGCACTACCGTAACCTGTGTCGAACGCCTTGAATCGGGCAACTATTTAGTCACCGCCCGGGATGCAAATAAAAATGAAATTTTCTATTTCGAGGCGGAGCAGGTTGTTTTGGCCGTTCCCGTGCCGATCTTATCAAAAATTGAGCTGCCGCCCGATGTAGACCCAGAGAGATGTATTCGCCAGTCCTGTAAAGGTACGTATGCGCCCGGTAACGTGGTGAAGATTGTTTTTAGAAGCGATCGGGCGCTCCTTCCAGAAGGAATGGAAACAGTTTCGTGTCTGAACAGTCCGGCTGAGGTTTGGCAGCATACGGTAAGTGAAAATAACTATCAGTACACGCTGTGGCTGCCCGGTCCGGCTGCCACTGAATTTGAGATGAAAGCCGAAATGAGAGACAAAGCTGGAAACCGGCTTCCCGGCAAAAATAGTGAGCATAGTATTGGAATCGGAGCAGGGAATGTTTCCAAAGCGCACATAGTCGTACGTAGCATGCTGAGCGAAATGTTCGGCCATGAGCTTGCCAATTCAGTAACGCGCATGGCTATTCTCCCGTGGTCGCTTCTGACGCATGCGGGACATGCGTATCGGACTTGCGCTCCCACCGGGAAAAGATTTGATCAGCTCAGCCATTTGCCGTACGTCAAATTGTATAAAGGGCTCTATCTCGCGGGCGCAGATGTGAACTTAGCCACCGTACCGAGCGCGCTCGAGAGCGGAATGGCGGCCGCTGACGCGATAATTCGTTCTCGAATAAAATAAAATTGAAATGGCGTGAATTATCGGTAGAGAACGTGCTACCTTACGTAATCGATAATCACGTTCTGAGTCTAGGAATATTTCGTCGTTATATTCGCTCTCAATTTGCTTAATTATTTCATCTCGGGAAAAGATTTATCTGTCGAGGTGATTATCGTTCTATTAGCGCGACACCGTCGACCATGTGTACGAGCCTTGCGGATCAAACTGCTAAAGATCCCTACTGCTGGGCGCGATGGTACATCGACGGCGTTGCATTGAGTAATATAGCAGTAAAAATGTACCGCTCGTACAGTCAGCGCGGACAATATCACTACTACACATCGTACGAGTACGAACATCAAAAAGCCATCGCGCCGTGCGGGCAAGGGCAGGTGAATTGCGGTCACACCAATGAAGACCACATTGTGCCGTTCTGTGTTCGCTTGACTCCTCAGTCAGGCGCAGTTCCTATTATACGTCTCTATCATTGCGTCTTGAACAAGTTCTATTAAGGATTCGAGGCTCAGTCTTTAGCTAACGCAGGATGGATAATCGAGAAAAAGTCTGGGTATATTTATCCGTCTCAGCGCGCCAATACGAGGCAAGTTTCTCATCTTTATAACAAGCAATCTGGGCGCACTTCTTTAGTTATAACATCCTTCAGATAGATGCTATTATTAGAGCCTTCCCGGGCACTTATGAAAAGCGTAACGTCTTGGTTGGGTTCCGCAGTAAAGGGCTAGCCTTCTCGAGCAACGGCGTTGCAACCGCAAGTAAAAATCAAAAGTGATTCGAGTTGAATCTAGTACTCTGTGTTTCAACGTAACCTTTATTGCTCCGAAGACGACTAAGTTTGCGATAAGGGTGGTATACCTTGATTTATAACCACTTAGGCACCAGGCTTCGTAAGCGGCAGGATTAACTATAGTAGAGATTTAGAAGTATGTTTAGTGCTCTAAAAGCGTCTTTTTTATCACTTGTAGGATGCGGAAGTAGCCACGTTCGTAACGAGTCCGAGTCCCTATCGGCCGTGGCCGCGCCAACACTTTCACCCTCGCCCGATGATATAGCAAAATCACTGACGTCTGATCGTATTGCCGGCGAGGTTGCGGTACTTCTGAGGGATGTGGCGGCGCCGATTGACCGCTACGATATTGTAATGCAGTTTCCATATGGCGAGCGGCAACTTGTTTTCAGTTCGATTTATTCTCTTAGTGAGCAAGGAGCTGTCAAAATGTCCGGTTGCGCTTATGGAGTGCGAACTCTAATTCTTACTGACAAAGGACGCCAGGCAACGACGCTCTTCTTAGAAGAACGTCCTGAAAATAGCTCGCTTACGGTGAGCGAGCGGAAGCAGCGTGAGTTTCAAGAAACGGCAATCAGTCTCGGTATTCTGGAAAAACAAATACTTTTATTTATGCACAATCAAACCCCTACAGGAACCGAAGCTCGACACGATATAAGTTCCCATCATAATCGAGTTCCCATTCAAGACATAATTAAATTTTTAGCTGGGAGTAGTGTCAGCACTGTGGCGGATCTTTCGAATGTTATGGGAAGCCTAATAGAGAAGGGGTTAATTAGCGAACTATCAGAACTCACGGCGAATGCGAAAGCAGCTTTAGCTGCCTCGCAGATGTCTTGCAGTGCGGAGCAGCTCAGTCATTACTACCGCGAGAGAGAAGTCGTGGCATATGTGATCACTGCCTTTGGGGATAGGTTGGTTACACAAGATTTTTCTAGTAGCCACTAGTGGAAAATATCCAAAATGAGATCAGACTCGCCAAGTCTGCGCTGGATCGAGAATGTTCGCTTCTCACGGCGACCGCTTCGGATCTAGGGGTGCTGGCATCGATTCATGAATACGGCTCTCTTAGTACTGGCCACTTTCGAGGGTGGGCTCCTAATCGGGTCGGAGATACTCGTCCGCTCGGTACGCTTGAACTGGATGTTCTTTGTCGTATACCAACCGATCAAATTTCTTTATTTGCTGAGGCCTGCGTCGCATCGCTGGGATATGAGCTAATTCAAGTGGGAAGCCTGACTCGCTGGGCGCGAAAATTCAGTTCCCAGGTGCTTTCTAAAATTGTACCAGCGGCGGATGGGCGATCTATTTTGATGGAGCTCTTGCTTATTGATTGTTCGTATCTCCCAATCACCAACTATTGGGAAGCCGTGTTCACCCCTGCCGAAATCAATTGGCAGGCAAGGGTACGAGCATGTCTCTCGGATTTTGCGGATGATATTCTATACTTTGAAACAAAATGCCTCCAAGTAAGAGAGTGTCGATGGAGAACGATTGCGGCGTACGCAGCGCACCGTCTTCCCGAACTAACTGAAAGTCCGTATGTTCCTAATTTCGCCAGAGCCGCTATTCCTGAAATTCTTCAACCGTTGGTCAGCGCCTGGCTTCATGGAGAAATGGATTCTAAGGATCTAATTCGTCCCTTTACAAATCTTGTGCCCGGAGCAAAAAAGATTATTCTCGAAAATCTTCCCGAGTTAGTGAACGTCCCTCCGGCAGTTGAAATTTATAATTCAGCACTAGATTCGCAGTTACATATTGTCCAAAACCGTCTAAAACTCGAAGGGGAAGCATTCCCAGCTTCTTAGTTCTGAGTCCGAGATCTTTTTCCAGCCTGACAAATGAGCGAAGCGTGCTCATCTATTCAAAGTCGAATCAAAGCGCTCAAGTGTTCGTAGCGGAAGGTGTTAGCCCTGCGGTTGATATCCCGGTTTCTTCAAAGTCTCACGTAATGTATCGAGATGCTCTCCGTGACTTCGGAGAAGAGAGTATTGTATCGACATGGTGCATGATCAGCGGCGAGAACTTGTGTGCCGCAACTGTAAAATTCATGGGTACGGAGCTGCGGGCGTTTATTGCGATACTGCCAACAATCTTTGCTTGTGGTGTTTCGCCGCAATAAGCGCGGTGTGTGCCCGTCGCGCGGAGCAAGAAGGGCGATTAATTTTGCGGAGCATCTTTATGAGGAGGTACTTGAAGACTGTGACCACCGTCATATGGTGATTTCGCTGCCGAGACCGTATCTAAAGTTTGACCGGATCTGGACGAGCAATTTGTTTTGAGCTGCATGGAGGAGCCAATTCCATTTAGCGCTGGTCCGTTAGAGCTAATTGCGCTGACTTATCTTTTTCGAGCAGTATATTTATTTCTAGCTGTTACTCGACTGAGCTCGTCACAGGCTGCCGTCGCTATATAATTCGCGAAATAGCATCAAAGGTGAAGAAGAAAATTAAACTGCGCTCGCTATATTCATAAACGATTCCTACGGTTGGAAGTAAGGGTAATTATAAGAACTATCTTAAGTCGTAGGACCTATGACTGAGGCAATACGATATAATGCTTTTATAACTATGCTTAATAATCTCAGGGGATGATTTAGCTATCGACTAATTAGCTGAAACTATTCAACTTAGCATCGAATCAGGTAGGTTCAGTATAAGATAGTACTAAACACAACCATAGACTGACCAATCCGCAAAACTTCGATTAAAGCAAAAATCGTACGTGGCCGTTTCTATATATATAGACCGGAAAACAAATTTTGCATTTGGCTTTATGCATGAATAGATACGCAAAGAGAGCATTACAGCTCCGATTTATTCGGCTCTACCGACACGGTACCAGCTACGCAGGTCGTAGGGCGCGGCAGGTATTTTCTGTAATTGTTCGAACAACTGCACTACTTGCGGTACTTCCCTGCACTCATGCCCTGGGCGAAACAAACCCGGGCACCGTTCAACTCAACTCCATCATGTTTAATTCAACAGAATGGACTCCGATATCTAAACAGGTTCAGCTACAGAATGGCACCCCGCTTAGTATTAATTGCTCATGCGCTGAAGAACCAGTTACCTATGCGGCTAGCGCTACATTCAGCAACGAGCGCGATACCGGTAGCTTAACTATTGTGGCCAATCCGTACCAGAAGGTTAAAGCCCCGAACTGTTCGCAAGAAATTTCGGTTTCAGCGCTCCTTAAATATTCTCTTTTGGAAATGCGCTTTGAAGGAACACTGAGTCTTGAGGGTAACGGCAAATACAGTGGCAAACTAATTGAACAATCAAGTCGCAGCCAAAATTTATTAGGACTTGATGTAAAAGACGTCGAAGCTGGGCCAGCTCACGAATGTCCCCTTCCGGTTCGCTGCACTGCCGAATGGAAGCAGATTGGACCAGGCGGTGGCGGACGAATACACAGCCCCGCAATTTCACCACATAATAATAATATTCTCCTTGCCGCAAGCGATATGGACAACGTGTTTCGAAGCACTGATGCCGGAAAGAGCTGGGCCTCTATCGCTCCCTCTCAAATCA
>CAYTAW010000060.1:4938-11989 GCA_964435675.1 uncultured Bdellovibrionales bacterium | reverse complement strand
GCTCGAGAATCCGCAGTTCATAAGTTACATGCCCGGCGATCTCGTCGGCCAATTCGGGCTCGAGAGTCGCTGGGAGCAATTTCTGCGCGGCGATCGCGGCATTCATACGCTGGTGGTCAACGCGGCTGGAATCAAAATGGCAGAGCGCTCCTACAAGCAGGAGCTAATCGGCCATAACTTGACACTGACTATCGATGCGAAGACGCAAGAAGCGGCTGATGCGCAAATGAACGGAAAAAAAGGGGCGGTGGTCGCGCTCGATCCCAAGACCGGAGCGGTGCTGGCGATTACATCGGCGCCGCGATTCGATCCAAATTTATTCGCTCGCGAAATTCCCGTCGATGTGTGGAAGGATCTCATTACCGGGCCCGATAAAAAAATGAACAACCGTGCGATACAGGGGACCTATGCACCGGGATCCGTGTTTAAGATTATCACTGCAGTCGCGGCGATTAGCGAAGGGGTTATCACTCCGCACGAACGGATTAATTGTCCCGGCTTTTATATGTTCGGATCGCGTCCGTTTAAGTGCCACAAACATTCGGGACACGGGTTGGTGGATCTGCAGTCGGCAATGGCGCAATCATGCGACGTTTATTTTTATACGGTGGGTCAGCGGCTCGGCGTGGACCGGATTAGCGAGTATGCCAAAAAATTCGGTCTGGGCATGATTACCGGGATTGAGCTGCCCGATGAACGCGGTGGCATCATGCCGTCTTCGGAGTGGAAGCGGAATTATTTCAAGAAGCCCGAAGATCAGAAATGGTATCCGGGGGAGACGCTTTCGGTGGCGATTGGGCAAGGAGCGATAAGCCTGACGCCCCTGCAAATCGCGCGCGCTCTTTCGGTATTGGTGAATGGCGGGAAGCTGTTCCGTCCTCATTTGATTGATCGCATTGAATCTAATTACGGCGGATATCGCGACGATAATTTCGGCAAAGACCCATTCGTTGATCAAGATTTGGATCCGCGCGTACTCAATCTTATCCGTCAAAGCTTGGTGGCGGTCGTTAACGATCCCCACGGAACCGGATCTCGCGCGCAGCTCGATAAGTCGTTTAATATCACGGTGGCCGGAAAAACGGGCACGGCTCAAGTCGCCTCCCTGCATCGTGAGGGCGATGGCGAGATGTTCAAGGATAATGCTTGGTTCGCTGGCTATGCGCCGGCGGAAGATCCGCGTATTGTCGTCGTCGCGCTCGTAGAAAATAGCGGGCACGGCGGCTCGAATGCGGCGCCGGTTGTGCGCGCGGTGATGGAGGCGTTTTTTAGCGGTGAACGTGAAAGGGAGAATTCAGTGCAAGCGCAGCGTCAACCCGCTGCGCCGGCTCAGGGATAGCGCTATATGCTGATTGATCGCCGTTTCTTCGCAAATTTTGATTGGGCGCTTTTTGTCCTCGTATTTCTGATCCCGTGCTTTGGGCTGGTCGTACTCTATAGCGCCGGCTACGATCCAGATCGCACGT
Source organism: uncultured Bdellovibrionales bacterium (assembly GCA_964435675.1). GTDB lineage: Bacteria > Bdellovibrionota_C > UBA2361 > UBA2361 > CAYTAW01 > CAYTAW01. Next base: position 10,523 of record CAYTAW010000060.1, on the reverse strand, counting down.
ACCTGCAGATCGGCTGGCTCGGCGGCGGCATTCATAGCTTGGCTTTTCTTAAGCAGGCCGTGTTCTTGAGCATAGGCTTGCTGGTGATTTTGATCGGCATGTCCATACCCACTTCATTTTTTTACCGCTATGCGTATGTGTTTTACGCCGTTTGTATAGTTCTTTTGTGCGCCGTGTTGCTCGTCGGTACGGTTTCGAACGGGTCGCGGCGCTGGTTAAACCTCGGCGCATTCAATTTGCAACCTTCGGAGTTCGTTAAGCTCGCGGTAATTCTCGCAACGGCCCGCTATCTATCGAAGAATCCTCCGGCAGGAGATGGATATTCGCTTTACGAGCTGGTGCCGCTGCTGGCGCTAGTTGGTCTTCCGATGTTGTTGATTGTTCGGCAGCCCGACTTAGGCACGGCGCTTTCGGTTGGGGCGGTCGGCGCGTTTCTCGTCTTTTTTGTTGGTGTGCGTATCCGCGCGATCGTTACGTTGGTTGGATTGTGCGGCGCGGGACTCGTTCCGGCGTGGAGTTTTCTGCACGATTATCAGAAGCGCCGCATTTTTACGCTTTTCGATCCCGAAGCCGATCCGCTGGGCAGCGGCTATCACGTTATCCAGTCGAAAATAGCCGTTGGTTCCGGCAATATTCTCGGCAAGGGATTTTTGAATGGCACGCAGAGTCAACTTGAGTTCCTTCCTGAACATACGACGGACTTCGTCTTCTCGGTGCTTGCCGAGGAGTGGGGGTTTGTCGGCTGTATCTTTATCCTTGGCCTTTATTGTCTGCTCTTTATCAAGATTTTGCGTATTGTCTCCAAGAGTAAGGATATCTTTTCGGCGCTTGTAGCTTTTGGTATTGGCAGTCAGATTTTTTTTCATACAATCGTCAATGTAGGGATGGTGGTCGGTGTTTTGCCGGTCGTCGGAATCCCGCTGCCGCTATTCAGCTATGGGGGATCTTCGGTCTTTTCGGTGCTTTTCTCGCTGGGCATCGTGCTCGGCATAAGTATTCGGCGCTGGGTGCATTTGCGCGGCACATAGGCTAAAATTAAAGAATGGCGAATTTGCTCGGTATGCGCGTAGGAAAGGTGTTCGACCTGCCTATTGTATCTGCGGTTATCGCAGCGCTCTGTGCGCTGGCTCTGCCGGTTATGGCTGAGGAGCAAAAACCGGCGCAGAATTTGTCGCCGACCCATGAAAAATACATTATCGAAGCCTTCACCAAGCCGAAGTGGGACGCGGCAAAAATGCTCGCTCACAAACTCGCCGACGCGCCGCCAGCTAAGGCGCCAAGCGATCTCGATACCTACTGGCGCGGCAACGAGCCGACCGTCGATATCGGCATGGAGCGCATCGAATTAATTTACGCGCGCGAGACGGAAGATAAATCGCGGCACCTTTTTCATATGAACGTCGATCTGAGCGGCAAGAAGGAGAAGTTCTTCCATTCGGAAACATATCTGCAGAATTTTCGGGGTGGCGCAATTCTTGAGCCGAACTCGCCCGACGAGTTGAGACAGTTTTACTTTCCTGCGAATAACCAGAGTGGCATGTTGATCTTCGCGCCGCCGATGAAGCGGGGCGGTGATTTTTACTTCCTCTCTTGTCCGCGCGAAATCGTCGTCCGCGGTGAGGGGGTTATCGGGATGAAAAATACTGATATCAAGCTCTATTCGGCTCTCGTCGTCCCGTTCGGTACGATTAAGGCATTTTTGCTGACTGGAACATCGACAGGGAAAATCGAAGCGTCGCTGGATCGCACTGCGATTATTCCGCCCGGCATTGAGCCCTACGACTTGGTTGAAACCAGCAATCCGGTGATAGAGATTCTTTATCGAGCCGATCCGAGCTATGTCGTCCCGCCAATGGGAGAGGAAATTGGGAGCGATCATAAATTCATGGTCAATCTCGAGATGCAGCTTCCGGCGGGTTTTGGTCGCAAGATAAACGAGGGGTATGCCGTTACAGTTAAGACGGTGACGGTGCCGCAATTTAATGTGGTCACCCCAGTCACGACTATTCGCAATACTCCGGCAAAAAATGCGATCACTTCGCGCCTAGAGATCGGCAGATCCAAGCAGGGTTTGAATACCATTGTAGATTCCGGCCCTTGTTCTCTCGTGGTGGCCGAACGCACGGTTCGTCAGACTGTGCTGACGAGCAAGTAAGTGCTGACCGGTAAATAGAGGGATTGCCCTCTTAGCGAAAAGCCTTCAAATGGGGCTCGATGGCTATAAGTTGATAACACGGGCCGTCAAGTATATGATGCTGTGTCAACTAACCTATTGAGGAGATTGCACTCGTGGCCATCATTGTTGACGACATTTCGCGCACATTTAACGAGTTTCTTCTCCTTCCTGGGCTCACTACAAAAAAACACACGACCGCGAACGTTTCGTTGCAGGCGCCTATTCAGCGCTTCGAAGTCAAGAAAGGGCCGCGGCAGCTACTTAATATCCCCTTCGTTTCCGCGTCGATGCAGGCGGTTTCTGGGGGAGATTTGGCGGTCGCGCTAGCGCGTAAGGGCGGGTGCGCATTTACATTCTGTTCACAATCTATTGAGTCTCAAGCAGCGATGGTTAAGTCGGTCAAAGAGCACAAGGCTGGCTTTGTGGAATCCGATTCCAATTTGCCACCGAACGCGACGCTCCATGACGCGGTCGCGCTGCGCAAGAAGACGGGCCACTCGACGATTGCCATCACCGAGAGTGGTGCGCGGGATAGCAAGCTGCTTGGCATTTTGACTTCGAAAGATTTTTGGGAATTTAAGGACGACCTCTCGCAACCGGTGAGCAAATATTACACTCCATTCGAGAAGTTGATTTACGCGGAAGAAGGCGTCTCGTTGCAGGACGCCACTGAAATTCTCTGGAAGCATAAGAAAGAGTGCCTGCCGATTATTAACAAGAAGGGCAACCTGGTCTCAATGGTCTTTCGCCGTGACTATTTCGATCATAAGTCGAATCCGGATGAGCTGACCGATAGCAAGAAGCGTCTCTTCGTGGGTGCCGGCATCAACACCTACGATTATCTTGAGCGAGTCGACGCGGTGGTTAAGGCGGGCGTTGATGTTATCTGCCTCGATTCGTCCGATGGTCATTCCGAGTGGCAAGCTGAGGCGGCGCGTACGCTCCGCAAGAAGTACGGCGAGTCGCTGATTATTGGCGGCGGGAATGTCGTTACCAAAGAGGGTTTTGATTACTTGGTCCAAAAGGCTGAAGTCGACTTTGTTAAGATTGGTATCGGAGGCGGATCAATCTGCATTACTCGTGAACAGAAGGGAATCGGTCGCGGTCAGGCGTCGGCATTGATGGAGATCGCCGCGGCGCGTGATGCGCTGGCTAAAGAGAGCGGCATATACGTGCCGATTTGCTCGGACGGCGGCATTAATAATGACACCCATTCAATTGTGGCGTTAGCGATGGGCGCCGACTTCTTGATGAAAGGAAAATATTTCGCCATGACCGAAGAGAGTCCGACGCCGAAGGTCACATATCGCGGCCGGCTCTACAAACCGTACTGGGGGGAAGGCTCGAACCGCGCGCGTAATTGGCAGCGCTATAAGGACGGCTCGGCATCAGATTCGATGGTTTTCGAGGAGGGGGTGGATGCGTACGTTCCCTATAGCGGATCGCTCTCAGAAAAAGTCGACGTTTCAACGGCGAAGATTAAAGCGACTATGTGCAACTGCGGCGCGCTCTCTTTGAAGGAATTCCACGAATGCGCGCGTCTCACCCGAGTTTCAGAAATGACGATTGTCGAAGGGGGTACTTCGACCGTGGAAGAGCTCGACAAGATTAGTTATTCCCCGAGTTAGCGAATGTTGTACGGCAAAGTGATGCTTCGTCTGTTCGAGACACTCGGCCGAGCGCAGCCCTTGTCCGAGCTTCGGCCTGGGATGCGCGTTGCACGCGGTTTTGCCGATGTGGGATACGAAGAGTTTCTAATTTTACCGAACGAAAATATTCTTTCGCTGCTGACGGGCGCGATCACACCGCTTGACGGCACGCGTCGTGAGCATCTCTTTCCGGTACTTTCTGCGGACGACTTGGTTCGCACCGTGCGCGGCGCAGGCTATGAAGTTGGTGCGCTCGAGCAGCTTGATGGGCGGAATTGGCGCGTAGTCGCGCGAAAAGGTGGCGCAGATGAGGTGTGCGGCGAGGGGGGGACGCTCGAAGAGTGTTTACTGCGCGCCGCGCTCGCGGTTAATAATGCGACGGTGATTGCGGAGGGGCGATGTTTAAAAACCGCGATGGCCAACGGTTAATCCTTGGATCTTCTTCGCCGCGCCGCCGCGAACTGCTGCACGGCTGCGGATTGAGCTTCGAGATACACACTCCCGATATTGATGAGACCGCGCTCCCGGATGAGCTGCCGCGAGCGCACGTGGAGCGCTTGGCGCGCGAGAAAGGAGAGAGCATTAGCCGCCGATTCCCCGACGCTTGGGTGCTGTCGGCCGACACGATTGTTGTGCTTGACGAGAAGATTTTAGGAAAACCGCGCGACGCGGAAGACGCGCAGCGCATGCTCGCTTCGCTTCAAGGGCGAAAGCATATTGTCTGGGGCGGGGTGGCGATTACTCATGGCGCTCGCAAATACGCCGAAGCCGCTTGTTATTCATCCGAAGTTGAGATGCGGGCGCTCTCCCGTGCGGAGATTAAAAGCTATGTGAAATCGGGCGAACCTCTCGATAAGGCGGGATCGTATGCCATTCAAGGGATCGGCGCGAGTCTTGTACGCGAGGTTAAAGGATCGTACAGCAATATAGTTGGATTAAATATCTTTGCGGTTATCGAGCGTCTTCAGGCGCTCGGCGTGATTGAGGTTGTTTCTTCGTAGGCAGTGATGAATCAAAAGATCGAAGATAGGGTTGGCGCTCTCTTGGCTCAAATTGGCGAAGCCGCTCAACGAGCGGGTCGAAAGTCCGAGGATATCTCGCTTGTTGCGGTTTCAAAAACGCGCACGGTTGAAGAGATGAATGCGACGGCTGACGCTCTTCGTGCTGCAGGGCGGCAGGTAATTTTCGGTGAAAGCTACGTTCAAGAGTATGAAGAGAAGAAGGCGCGTCTGAGAGGTGACTTCTTCTGCCATTTGATCGGTCCATTGCAGTCGAACAAAGTGGCGCGTGCGGTCAGCGCGTTCGATTTCGTGGAATCGGTGCACTCGGAAAAGATTCTGCGCTTAATTGACGCCGAAGCGAAGAAAACTATCCGTTCGGTTCCAATCTTCGTTCAGGTGAATATCTCCCACGACCCTAACAAGTCGGGCTTTCTCCCGGGCGACATTGATCGACTCTTCACCGAAGTGCTTCCAGAGTGCCATTTCTTAACCGTACATGGGTTAATGACTATCACTGAGCAGTATGAGCGAGCCGAGGATGCGCGCGCTGATTTCGCCGCCCTTAGAGCGCTCAGTGAGAAAATCTCTGGCCTCTATAGTGGAGTGCCGATGGTTCAGGAAGGCCTTGAACTTAGTATGGGCATGTCTCAAGATTTTCAGGTCGCCATTGAAGAGGGCGCGACCGTCGTGCGCGTCGGTACCGCTCTTTTCGGTCAACGCTGATCATATTCTTCTTTTAAATCAGGACGTTAATTGTGT
>CAYTAW010000060.1:0-4928 GCA_964435675.1 uncultured Bdellovibrionales bacterium | reverse complement strand
AGATAACCTTTCGAGATATAATAGAAAGGGTTTCTATTCGCAGTGTTCCATGCCAAATCCACGCCGTAAGCGGAAAAAAGACATAGTGCGCGGCGCCGAAAATCGGGCGCTCGAACTTGTAACGACCCCGAATAGGGAGCACTGCTTCGTCAATCGCGAGTTGAGCTGGTTGCAGTTTAATATGCGCGTCTTGAGTCAGGCGGCTGACACCTTTCTTCCGCTTTTAGAGCGGCTGCGCTTCCTTGGTATATTCAGTTCGAACCTTGATGAATTTTTTATGAAGCGCGTCGGCGGTTTGAAGCGCCAAGTCGCGGCCGGCATCAATACGTTGAGCCCCGACGGTTTGACCCCGCGTCAGCAATTAGTCACGATTCGGCGCGCGCTTGAGCCACAGCTCAAGGAGCAGGAGCGAATTTTCCTGGACGAAATTCGGCCGGCGCTTCTTGGCGAGTCGGTCGAGCTCTTGCGTTGGGATGATTTGAATTCCGTCGAGCGCCAATTTGCGGCGGAGTACTTCGATCAGAAAGTTTTTCCGCTGCTCACCCCATTTTCGGTTGATTCGGGTCACCCCTTCCCCTTTATTTCGAATCTTTCAATGTCGCTCGGCTTTGCGCTCGCGCACCCCGATTATGAAGATCCGCTTTTTGCCCGCGTCAAAATCGCATCGCATCTGCCGCAATGGATTCGTTTGCCGCAGGCGCAAAATCAGTCGTCTAATCGTTTTTTGAATTTGCGCGATCTGGTAATGCAGAGCGCCGATGTGCTCTTTCCGAAGATGAAAGTGCTCTCATGTATGCCGTTTCGAGTCACCCGTAACGTCGATCTCGATGTAGATGACGAGGACGCTGAGGATTTGATGGAACTGATTGAAGAGGAGTTGCGTCAGCGCCGCGTCGGCGAGATTGTGCGCCTCGAGCACGGCGCCCAGCCTGATCCATGGATATTAAACTTTCTCATTGAAGAGCTCGATCTCGAACGCGATGACGTGTTTGAGTCTCAAGGGCTGCTCGATTATACGGGTCTCGAGCCAGTTCTCGATCTCGACTTGCCGCGCTTGAAGTTCCAGCGCTGGGCGCCGACTAATCCACCGGGCGTTCCTGAAGATAGCACTATGTTTCAGGCGATTCGCAATCACGATATCTTAGTGCATCATCCGTACGAGAGTTTTGCCGCGAGCGTCGAACGCTTTCTGCGCGAGGCGGCGCATGATCCGAAGGTGCTCGCTATAAAAATGACCATGTACCGCGTCGGTCAGGTTACGCCGCTGATTCCGCATCTAATTCGCGCGGCGGACGAAGGAAAGCAGGTCGTTTGTTTGGTCGAAATCAAAGCGCGATTTGACGAAAAAAATAATATTTATTGGGCGCAAGAGCTTGAGAAGGCCGGTGTGCACGTCGTCTACGGAGTTGCCGGATTGAAGACGCACGCTAAATCGATGATGGCCATCCGCCAAGACAATGACGGCGTTCGCGCGTACGTGCATTGCGGAACAGGAAACTATCACGCGCGCACGTCGAATCTGTATACGGATTTCGGCATATTTACCGCGAAACCCGAATTCACCCGCGAATTCATGCACTTTTTTAATTATCTGAGCGGTCGCTCGCTTAAGGATGATTATCAGCTTCTTTTAGTCGCGCCGGTTAACATGGAAAGCTCGTTGATGGCCGCTATAGATGGCGAAATCGCCAACATCAAGCAGGGGCTACCCGCAGCAATAATTGCGAAGATGAATTCACTCGAGGATCGTCATCTGATTGAAAAGCTGTACGAGGCCTCGGCTGCGGGCGTGCCGATCGATCTAATCGTGCGCGGGGCATGTTGCTTACGGCCCGGCGTTCCAGGTCTAAGTGAAAATATTCGAGTTATTTCGATCGTAGGACGGTTGCTCGAGCATTCGCGCGCTTTTTATTTTCGTCAGGGAGCTGCTGAACCGGTGGACGGTCGATTCCTTATATCGAGCGCTGATTGGATGAGCCGCAATATGCACCGCCGCGTCGAGCTCGCTATTCCCATCGAAGACCGTGCGCTGCGCGAGAAGATTTGGAACGTATTTTCGATAATGCTCGATGATCACCGGCAAGCGTGGGACATGCAGCCGGACGGCTTTTATATCCGCCGCGCATTTGTCTCGGGTAAAAATCCGCTCGGTACTCACGAGACTTTGATGGGCATTGCCCAGAAACCGGCAACTTAGTATCGTTTTATAGTTCGACGGCGAAAAATCGCTGCCACACTTTACCGGAACACGTAACATACCGGCTCAAGTAAAATAGACAACTGAAATCTTGCGGGTATGCCCAGAATTGCGGCGATAGATATAGGATCCAATGCGATGCGGCTAATGATTGCCGACGTCTCGGCGCGCGGCACTATTCGCACGGTATTGAATCGCCGCGAACCGGTCAGGCTCGGCAAGGACGTTTTTGCCACGCGCGCAATTTCACCCGAAATTCTCGAGAAGGGCGTGGATGCTCTCAAGCGCTTTCGCGCGTTGTGCGATAAGCATGATGTGCTGATGGTGCGCGCAGTTGGTACCAGCGCGCTCCGCGAGGCGCGTAACGGGGCGGCGTTCGTCGCTGACGTGCAGGCGGAAACGGGTATCAAGCTTGATATAATTACCGGAACAGAAGAAGCGCGCTTGATTCAGCTCGCGGTAGCCCGACAGGTAAATTTCAAGCGAAAGCTCGCAGTGGTGATCGATATTGGCGGCGGCAGTACCGAGGTCTCGTTAGTATTAAACGGCGATATCATTGTATCCGAAACGCACCGCATCGGCGCAGTGCGCCTGCTGCATCTGTTGGAAGTTGAAAAGTATCCTTTCAAGGTGTTCAGCCGGTTGGTCGGTGATTACGTAAAGGGCCTGCGCCGCCAATTGAAGCGAGAGATTGGAAACCGTCATATAGATTTATGCGTAGGTACTGGCGGGAATTTCGAAGCGCTGGGCCAGCTCCGCTCGGTACTGCTAAAAAAGAGGGACAAGAACCACCTGCCGCTCAAAGATCTGAATAAGGTCATGGAAACGATCAACGGCCTCTCGAACGCCGATCGTGTGCGCGTGCTCGGTCTTCGCCCTGACCGCGCCGACGTTATCGGCCCCGCTGCCGCTATCGTTGCGGAGATTATGCGTGAGGCGGGCGTAAAAGACGTGCTGCTCCCGTATGTCGGTTTGAAGGATGGGTTGCTGATCGATCTCCTTCCCAATCTTAAGGGCGGTCACGTCGAGATTCAGCGCCGGCAGTTGCTCGCGTTTGCGCACGAGCTGTTGCGTAAGTATCAGGCTGAGGTCGGTCATGCCGAGACGGTGGCCGCGCGCGCCGCATATTTTTTCGATCGTACGCAGAAATTGCATCGACTCGGAAAAGAATATCGCGTGTTGCTTGAAGTCGCCGCACTGCTGCATGATATTGGCCACTTTATCAGCAGTGAGGAGCATCACAAGCACTCTCAATATCTGATTCGCTCGACACCATTTGTTGGAATCGACAAGCGCGCGCAGGATATAATTGCATGCATCGCGCGCTATCACCGTAAGTCGCCGCCGCGGCCCGTGCACGACGTCTACCGGGAGTTGAGTAAGGCCGATCAACGCATCGTAGAAACACTCGCATCTCTGCTTCGAATTGCGGACGCTACGGATCGCGGGCAGGGGCGGGTCAAGAAGTGCGAAGTGCGCTTCCATAAAAAAGAGTGCCAATTGTTTTTGAAGGGGGCGGGGGATCTCCTGCTCGAGCAGTGGGCAATTAAAAAAAAGGCCGATATGTTCGAAAAGCGCTTTAAGATGAAAGTCGTTGCCGCGAAGCGATAGCCGGTCAGCGGCAGAAGGCCCTCAACGCGAGCTCTCAGCTTGCGGGAAGAGACTCGCAGTATTATGATCGCGCTTAAACTGATTGGGTGGGGAACGCGCCGTGATATTGCTCGGAAATCTTCTAAATGGACTGGCTGTAGTGGTAGAGATGATTCTCAGTATGGCGATGTGGGTGTTAATCATCTCTGCGCTGATATCCTGGGTGAATCCCGATCCTTTTAATCCAATCGTGCGTTTTCTTCATGCGGTAACTCAACCAATGCTCAAGCCCATTCGCCGCTTCGTGCCTCCTCTGGGAGGGCGTGTCGACATCTCGCCAATCATCGCGTTATTGCTGATTGCGTTTTTGCAGTCATTTCTCGTCGGCAGTATGCGTTCTTATGCGATAACAATTTTGGCCGGCGCGCTTCCCGGATAATCCGATGCCGGGTAATCGTGGGAAAACAATATGCGCGCGTCCCGATTAGCGCTGCAGATTGCTGCCGTTTTGTTCGGCATTTCCGCCTGGGGAAATACTTCATACGATCCTGATCTCGGCTGGCATCTCTTCGGCGGTGCGTGGATCTCTACTCACGGGGAGCTACCCCTACGCGACGCGATTAATATCTTCCGCCCGTTCTGGCACGATTATCACTGGTTTGCTCAGGTCGTGCTCTATTCGGTCTACTCAGTGGGCGACCTTCTCTCGCTGCGCTTCTTGGTCGCGGCAGTCGGTGCGTTGCTCGCGTTGACTCTGTTTTCTATTGCCGAAAGAGCCGGGAGTTCTTCGCCGCAACCGTTGCGCTCATTTTTCTTTACTGCAGCTGCGCTAACGATTATCCGCCCCTATCTGCTGCCGCGTCCGCAAATTTTTTCCTTCGTTTTAATCGCCTGGCTACTCGATTCAACGCTCAATGCTCCGTCGCGGCGAGATCTTCCGCGTGCGCTGCTTTTGACTTTGCTCTGTGTCAATATGCACGTGAATTGGATCTTTCTTCCGTTCGTTTGGCTGGCAACGCGTGTCCTCCCTGCGCTGATCGCCGATCGGCGCTCATTGGTGAGCTCCCTGTCTGGATTCGCGCTGATAAGCGCTTCGGGATTCACCGATCCTTATGCGTTTATTACCGGTGATTGGCTCATA
>CAYTAW010000059.1:2047-12069 GCA_964435675.1 uncultured Bdellovibrionales bacterium | reverse complement strand
ATCGGCAGTCCGGACGAAAAAACCGATGCGCGCTATACCGGCTCAGAAAGCACTCTCGTCGAGAACAGTTTAGGCGCCTCGCCGGCGGTCACGCTAATTCCCCGTCAGCTCGGAAAACCGGATTCATTAAAGGACAGCACCAAGCAGCGTGTGCCCCTGGAGTATAAAGATATAATTGATTAAAGTTCGAAAAGGTGGATTCGGAGAAAACAATGAGTAATGAATGGGAAAAAATGGAGCGCGCAAAGGAAGATCGATATTATGAAGAAAAGGATCGCCAAGCGCTCGAGCGATTAAGCATGAAGAAGGGGGAGGTGTCCCGATTGAGCCCGGTGACCGGCAAGCCGCTACGAGAGCGCGCGCTTCACGGCGTAGTTTTCGATCAGTGCCCAGACAGCAAAGGTATCTGGCTCGATGCCGTCGAACTGAGATTAATTTCAGAGGCGCTTTCTTCGGATCGCGGCCGAATTGAGGCCTTTTTCTCTGCTGTGCTGAACAATAAGTGATGCTAACATCGCCGCTATGAATTCCGACAATCAATCGACCCCTTCAGCGGCGCAGCTCGCACAAGAAGTCGAGATCTTTAATCAGCGCTTTAACGCACTTTCGAACGAAGTATGCCGCGTAATCGTCGGGATGCAGGATATCGTCGTCGGCACGCTCGCAGCGATTTTCGCCGGCGGCCATGTGCTGCTCGAAGGCGTGCCGGGATTGGGAAAAACGCTGCTCGTTAAATCTATCGCGCGCACCTTCGGGTTGAGTTTTAAGCGCATTCAATTCACGCCCGACTTGATGCCTTCGGATATCACCGGAACGCAAGTGCTCACCGAAGATGAATCCGGTTCGCGCAAGTTTCTGTTCAAACCCGGTCCTATTTTCGCCAATATCGTTCTCGCTGACGAAATTAACCGCGCCACTCCGAAAACGCAGTCGGCGCTCCTTGAGGCGATGGAAGAGAAGCAGATTACGGTGCTCGATCAAACATACCGGCTCGTGCAGCCCTTTTTTGTGCTCGCGACGCAGAACCCAGTTGAGCTCGAAGGAACGTATCCGCTCCCTGAAGCGCAGCTCGATCGTTTCTTAGTCAAGCTACTCGTTCCTTCGCCGACAGCGAACGAACTAAAGGAGATATTGCGCCGCACCACCGGTGTCGCTGTGCCGGAGGCGCGCACGGTATTTGATCCGAAAGAGATTCATCAGCTTGTGGAGCAGATGCGCCGTTTGGTGCGCCAAGTTTTCGTGGCTGAAGCTATACAAGACGTGGTCGTTCGCATGCTCGGCGCGCTGACGCCGGGCGATGCCTACGCGACGGATAAAGTCTCGCGCTATGTGCGCTTCGGACCAGGACCTCGCGGCGCCCAATCGACGATCCTTATCGCCAAAGTGCACGCGTTGCTCGACCGCCGTATTAATCTCTCTCTCGACGATGTGCGTTGGGCGCTGCTCTATACCTGCCGGCACCGTTTGATTTTGAACTTTCAAGCTGAGGCGGACGGTATCAGCGCCGATCAGATTATAGAAGAGGTGCGTAACGCGAAGTAACACTGTGTCCTTTGGGTATTCTATGAACTGGTCACGGTATTATCTTGCTGGAACCTTATAGCTGTTCGATGAGCGGCGGCTGCTGTCGGCGGAGGCGGATACGGCTATGCGAGAAATTATCGGAGTATAATTAAAGACCAACTATGCTTCCGCAAGTTTTTACGCCATCTTTTTTGCGTCAGCTCGAAATGCTGACGCTCAATTCGCGCCGGGCGTTTCTTGGGCAGCGTCAGGGCGCGCACCTCTCGGCGAAACGCGGACAAGGGATTGAATTCTTCGACTACCGCAAGTACGAACTTGGCGATAATCCACGCCATATCGATTGGGGATTATACGGACGCAGCGAGAAGCTGTACGTAAAGCGATTTCGCGAAGAGCAGGCTCTCTCGGCTTTGATGCTGGTGGATTCGAGCCCATCGATGACCGTTGTGCCGGAACTCGGCGGTGCCACGAAATGGAGCATAGCGCGGGATTTGGCTCTCTCGATATCGTATATCGCGCTGATGAAGCAGGACACAATTTACATGGCCCTTACTTCCGGCGGCGTAATTCCGAGGTTTACCGGCGTCAGCGGCATACACCGAGCGGCCGCTTTTTTAGCCAAAGCTCAGCATTCGCAGCCTAAAAATGTCGCCAAGGAGGTGTTGCGCGTCTCTGCGCGGGTGCGCTTCCCCGGTGTGGCTATGTTTTTTTCGGATCTGCTTTTTCCCTTCGAGGAATTCGAGCACTCGATTAATATTCTTCTCGCAAAGAATCTTGACGTTTCGGTGGTACGCACCGTTTCTCCGCTCGAAAGCGATCCGTTTCAAGGCGTGCGCAATGCGCTGGCAGTAGACAGTGAAACGGGGGAGCAGATAGAAATGGACGTGGGCAGTTCCCTGCTAGACGCCTATCAGGAACGGCTTGCCGAGCACATCGCAAAAGTTCGGCGTTTTTTGCACTTTCGCGGCGTGCGGCTCCTTGAAGTGTCCACTAAAAATCCGATCACCGATATGATTGTCCGTGATATGGTGAAGGCGGGGGTGGTGCAGTGACTCCCGAACTCGCCACTTTTGGAGCTACACAGCCGCTCGGCTTTTTGTTCTTGGTCCCCGTGGTCGCCGCGCTCTATTATGCCTATCTGCGTAAGCGTAAATTGAAGCAGGTAATCATCCCCTCATTTTTCTTATTGAAAGATCTGGCGCGCGAGGTATCTAACCGGCAGCGTTTCATTCCGCCGCCGCGATTTTGGTTCGAGCTTTTCGCGTTAAGTATGCTTGTCCTCTGTGTGGCTGGGTTGTTTAGTCGTGGCGAGAGCGTGCGGTACGCGGTTCTCGTCGACAACTCGCTGAGCAGCGCTTATAGATCAGGTAATCAGAAAGTGCTGGACTTGATTAAAGCCAATGTCTTGACTTCGACGGCGTCGCTTTCCGGTGAGAGTGTGTTTGATGTGTATCAACTCTCTCCGGATGTAAAGCGCCTCGGCGATATTGATATGGGCGCGGGCAAGCTGCGCAGCGTGTTGGATGAAATTAAACCGATAGCCGCTGATGACCGTTTATCGGAACAAATCACGTCGTTCTTACAGCGCGGAGACTATTCCGGGATTCTCGTATTTACCGACCGCAAGATTGAGCTTCCCGCAGAAGCTACGGGAGTGAAGAAGCCGCTTTCGCTGAACATTACCGGCACCGACGAGGCGCCGCAGCGCGAAAATATCGCGTTATCGAGCGTCCAGTATGAGGCCAATCCGGCAAATTCTGAGGGCGGTGCGCTGAAGGTCGGCGTTATTGCGTATGTACTGCAGCCAATCGAGGCGGAGCTCGTTGTCGATCGGCTTGGCGCCTCCGCGTTATCGTGGGAAACGCTCTCGAAAACATCCGTATCCTTGAAACCGGATGAAGCGAAGATCGTTTCTGTAAGCGCTCCTACCTCGGGAACACTTGCCTATCGAGTGCGCCTTAACGTGGTCTCGTCGGCGCGCCAGCGCGACCAGCTGAGTGAAGATAACTTCGGGTATGTGGCATTTCACCGCGCCAATAGCACGGTGTATGTTGTTTCGGCACGCAGCCTGGCGGATCTCGGAATCGAAAAGATCCGCGGCATCACTTTTAAAGCGATTCGTCCAGAGGACTATGTGCCAAGTCTTTCAAAGCCCGAGGCGCAAACCTACCTATTCGCGGATTTTTTACCTGAAGGATTACCGGCAAAGAATCTGATTATAGTTTCACCGCCTAAAGGTACGGGGGGATTTCAAGTAGGCGGCTTGATTTCGGCGGCGGAAGTTTCCGAGTGGATGACGGGTCATCCGCTGCTGACCTACATCGATATCGCTTCTCTGCGCTTTAGCAAATTTGTTCCACTTATTCCCGCCGTTTGGAGCGACACCGTAATTAGCACCAGCCGCGGCGCCGCGATGATTGCCGGTATGCGCGGTCAGTATCGCGCGGTCGTAACCGGATTCGATCTTTTCCCCTACCGCGGCCGATCATCGCCCACGGTGAGCGTCCTGTTTCTAAATATGCTGCGCTGGGCGTCGGCCCAATCTCTCGGCGACCAATCAACCAAGCCGTTTGAACCGATTTCGCTCGCTCCGGAAGTGGAGCAGATCGCCAGATTCGACGCTGCTGCCGAGCCGGCCTTGATTGAATGGTCTAAGGAGAGCGGAAAACTCACGCCGGAAGGCAGCGGCGTCCATATTTTGAAATTGCGCGATAAATCCGCTGAAATTAAATCGGTAAATTTCTTTTCCGGTCACGAATCGAATCCGCGTCCGCCCGCGGAGCAAATCCCCTCCGGCGCGTCAGCGGCCTCCGCTGAGAAGAAGAACCGCCAGATTGCCGTCGCTGATTACCTGGTGCCGCTGTTATTGATTCTGTTTTCGCTCGACGCGCTGTATCTGTTGCTTGTATCAGCTGGAGTGATCCGGGGATTCGGATCTGGAAGATCTAAAAGGCGGGTACCGGCGTGAGTGTGCATT
Organism: uncultured Bdellovibrionales bacterium; assembly: GCA_964435675.1. Taxonomy (GTDB): domain Bacteria; phylum Bdellovibrionota_C; class UBA2361; order UBA2361; family CAYTAW01; genus CAYTAW01. Next base: position 7,568 of record CAYTAW010000059.1, on the reverse strand, counting down.
TTGCCATACCGGGTATCGCATACGCGGCCGCAGCAGGAATGATTTCCGCAATCGCGGCGCTCTTTATCGCCTTTTCTTATCAAAAGTTACGCGGACGCGATCTCTTCTTTCACTCCGCACTCTGTCGAATATTGGTGCTCTTTTTTCTGGCCTTGGCGTTTGCGGCCCCCTATACCGACCGCGAGATGAATTCGGACTCTGTTCCAGTGCTGCTCGATGTCTCAGAGAGCATCGAGCCCGCCGATGGTGAGCAGTTCTTGTCACTGATTAAGGGGCTGGCAAGCGAATCGCTGCGGGTTTCAATTTATCCCTTTGCTAAGAAAGTGAGCTCTGCCCCATTCAATCCTACGGACTTTTCGTCATACGAAGACCTGCGCAAGGCGTTCGCACAGCTCGATCCTTCGACTACGGCGCTCGCTGACAGTTTCGATTCCCTGACCAACGGTAAGGACGTTACTAACCTGGTGCTCGCGAGCGATGGATTTGAAACGCGCGGCTCACTGCGAGATAAAATACCCACTCTCAATCAGCGCGGTATACGGGTGTTCCCCTTGATACCGAATGGCATTCGCGCCCACGAAGGGGTATTCCGTGTTTCTCATCTGTACGCGCCGCTGACGATTCCGCAGCTTTCCTCCGGACAGGTTCGGGCAACGGTGGAGAATACCACCGGCAGCGTGCAGAGCGGTGTGCTCGAAATTTTTCAGGGCAGTCAAAGTTTGTACCGGCAGTCTATCAAGCTCGGAGCGCGCAGCGAGCAGGTTCATTTAGCGCAGACGCTCCCCGCCAGTGGCGGAATTGAAACAATTCGCGCCGTTCTCACTCCGCAAAATGAAGGAAGCGCGGCGAGTGACCGTACGACATTCATGTCGACCGAGGGCCGTGAGCGCGTGCTGTTGTTGAGTGGTTCCAGCGCCGATGCGACATATTTGGGGCGTGTGCTTGAAAATCAAGCCTATCAACTCGACAATCGAATTGGTGGGGGAGCAATCGGTTCCGATTCACTGAATAACTACTCAACAGTAATTCTGAATAATATTTCTCTTGATCAGCTTGGGCGCTCAACCGCGGAGGCCGTGGTCAGGGCGGCGCGCGCAGGCAAGGGTGTAATAATGGTCGGCGGAGAGCGCAGCTTCGGCCTCGGCGGATATCGGGGCACGGTAATAGAGGAGGCGCTGCCGGTCGAATTGCTGCCGCCACAGCGTGAAGAGCGGCGCCTCAATGTGGCGGTCATGCTTGTGCTTGATAAGTCGCGAAGCATGGATGCGGATAATAAAATGGATTACGCCAAGGAAGCTGCGCGCGCATTTATCTCTAACCTGAAAGACGACGATTACATCGGCGTGATCGCCTTTGATGCATCGCCGTTTATAGTGGTACGCCTTGGCCAGTTGGCCGAAATTCGCAGCGTTGCGAGTGATCGTATTGGTCGAATTTTTCCAACCGGCTCAACGCGCCCGCTCTCGGCGATAGACGAGGCGCGGCGGTCACTGATGCGCGTTAATGCCGGACGCAAACACGTATTATTTTTGACTGATGGTCAGATTGAAGATGCCGGCCCGCATTACAAAGAGATGGTCAAAGAGATGCGTATTCTCGGTATTACCACTTCGACCGTAATGCTCGGGGATGAATCTGACCGTGGATTTTTACGTTCGCTTGCTGAGCAGGGAGGAGGCGCCTACTACCAAACGCAAGACGCCCGCAGTTTGCCACGCATCTTCATAAATGACGTGCGCGTCGCTGGCGGCGAACAGACGATGAGGGAGAAGAAGGTGTACTCGGTCGTGCCGACACGTACCTTGACGACGACGGATATATCTAATTTCCCCTCGCTGCTCGGTTATGTCGAAACACGCGCCAAAACCGCAGCCAATGTAGAGCTTCAAGTATCTGATGGTGAAAAAGCCGAACCGCTGTTGGCGCGGTGGCAGTTTGGGCAAGGGCGAGTGGTGGCGTTTACCTCTGACGCAAACGGACGGTGGTCGCGTGACTGGATTGAATGGGGGCCGTATCACCGCTTCTGGAATGACCTGCTCAATTCTGTTCGGCCCGAGTCGGAAGTTAGCGGGGAAAAAATTCCATTTGATATGCGCCATTTTATTGAAAATGGAAAAATGATCATAGAGTATGCGCTTTATGACGACAATTTGAGCGGCGCCTTCATCGGACGTATGAAAACGCCCGCAGGCGAAGCGCGCGATCTCTCTTTCAATGAGGTATCGCCGGGACGATATCGGGCTGAGATTTTGGATCCCGTACCGGGCCGTTACGATATCACCGGAAAGTTGGGTGCGCGAAGCACCGCGCCTGTTGCTTTTACCGTATCCGATGAGGGGTTCAAGGAACAGCGGGGCATGGGCTATAATATGGCGCTGCTCGATATGCTGGCGCAGAATACTGGAGGCACGAGCAATCCGACCTCGCAAGCGCTTCGCGATGCCGGAAATCGCGAGCTCGCGCGAGTTGATCAACGCGCATGGTTCGTCGCCCTTGCCCTCATATTCGTAATTCTTGAGATATTATTCCGCGAAATCATCGCGCGACGAAGACCGCGAGCATTTAGACCGGTATAGGGTAAGGAGGTAGGCGTGAAGGCGATCGATTGCCTCAGCCATTACTGATTAGTTCTCTCACTCATCATTGTGATTCGGACATCCCGGCATTGGGCAAGTCGAGTCCGGCGGAATTTTGGATGGTTGTGTTCCTGGATCGGGATCGGTTTTTGGAACAGTCGTCTCGCGGTCAGGTGGAGCGGGGGGCGCTTTTGGAGGATCTGCTACGGGGGGCGGTTCAACTGCCGGCAAAAGTTGTGGTTCTAGCTGGGCAGCGCGTGGTGGAATAATCAAATCTTTACTCCACGGCTCAGGCAACGCCATCTCTGAACAAATAATTAGTGCTCTGCTCATGGATGCCTCCGAATTGCAATGCGTTTAACGATACAGAGAGTAGCAAAAAACGTGTGCTGACAGATAACAAAAAATCAGTTCGCATGCAGATATTTTCTATCCATCATCACCAGCTCATAGCGGCCTTCGCGCCTTATCGGTGAAGTCGGGTCGAACAGAAGAGGTTCGACTTGCTCTCTCCATATGCGCCGCTCGGATCTCGAACCGTCGCTCCCCTGCGCGAGTTGTATCGCTTTGCCATCGATAAACAATTCTAATGTCTTGCAATCAATCAAGGGCTGTGGCTGCCCGCCGCTGTCGGTTCTATCTAAAAGGCAGAGGACCGGAGCGTCTTCTGTGCCGCGCTTTGCCCAATACCAGCGGTAGGCCTCTTGAAGCATGGTCGGTGGCTTCTCTTTGCCCGGCACTTGGTCGTTTTTCCATGCGGCATAGCGATTCTGGAAAATGCCGAGCAGCTGCTGATAGCGGTTGACCACTCGACTCACCTCATCATTTAACTTCTGAAGGGGACTGAGGGTTTGGTGCACTTCTTCGGCATCACCCTGGTAGGCCCAGATGCGATACGAAGCATGCACATGTCCTTCCGCGTCCTTCCAAAGAGTACTCATGTTTCTCGGTTCGCTCTCCCAACTAAAGTGCGGATTGGAATGTGCTGGAAAGGCGTAGGCAGGGCCACAAAAGAGCGAGGAAACGCCGGTAAGGTTCAGGACCTTTCCTTGCGTTGATAGGCACGCCTCGCTTAATCGCTCGACGGTAAAATATGACTTGCTCATATCCTGGGTGAATTGATTTGGCCCCTCGTCTAGATCGAATAGACAGGGACGAATGCGTTCGATCACCAATTTAGTTGGCAGTAAAATGGCGTGCCGATAACTCGAGTTCTGATGATCGTTGATTACCGCATAGGCATACGGAACACCGTCAATTTGAAAAGAGGGATCGTTGTTAATCGCAATCTTATCGCCGCGAATGTAGATAAAGGAGGTATCCTCGAAATAATCAAGAGCGGGAGCAAACCAGCTATCGGAGCTGATAAGAAGCTGCGAGCCGCGATTGCGATCATTTGTGCCGAAGAAAAGCTTATTCAAGCGCGGTGAGTCGAAGTACAAACCGCCACCTGGGGGCACATTCATATCAGTTGTGTGGACTCCTTGAACCGTCTCGAAGGCGTCGAGGCAGTAGCGTTGAAGAAGGGAGGGGATTCCATTCGGGAGCCGTTTTGTTTCTTGAGCGAGGAGAGGAAAACTGAACGCTTCGTTTCGCGCGCGAATGACGATGCGGCGCGCGTCCTCGATTGTTTCTTCGTAGCGCGGATCATCACGGAAGTAAGGAGGCGGGCCGTAACGCGCGCCCGACTGAGAGCGAAGATATTCAAGCGCATCGGCCCTTGCTTTAGGATGAGCCGCGCCCAGATAGTCGCCAATCGCGTGTTCAACTTTCATCTCTTCGACCCACTTTTCCAGCGAGGTATGCTGCAAGGTGTGGTCGCAGATTGCTAAATACAGTTTGCGCAAATCTCTTTCAGGGGTTCCGAGTGAAACGATGCGTTCGATCTGTCCGAGAAATTTTGTGGCGCCAGCCGTATTACTAAATAACTTCGAAGAATGCGCCGCGAAAACACTCTGAAAGAGAAGCTCGCGGGCTGGCTGACTCATGTCCTCCAGTTTTGGCAGGAGTTCGAATCCGGCGGCCGATAAGCGCAAGTACGCGCCTTCCGGCGCGCTCAGTGTGTAGCGGTGTGCCGACTTAAGTTTCGATTCTAACTCGGAGATCTTCCTATAGATCTGGTCCGCAGTCATGGATTGTTCAAATCCGCACGCGAACGCCCTTTCCCTGGCGTCCGCCAAATCGGCCCAGCCTCCAATCGCGTCGCACATTATTCTGAGTTGTTTCCGCTCTAGCCACGTCGATAATTCGGTGTGTAGTTCAGTCTCGGAGGGAAAGACCGGATGATTTTGAAAGGTGCGGTGATTGCTTATTGCGTTCGTTGTCTCGATCCATGCGCACTGACTGAGGAGATTTCTTATCGCTGGAGCGATCTGAATTTGGCGATAGTCGCCACTGCCTATGGCGCGAATTGCGTCGCTAATTTTAGACAAAAACAGAGGATCGCTTCGATTCGCGATATCAACATTGAGGAGATGGGGTGTCAGGTGGATGTGCGTCGGCGGACTGAGTTCATCGTCCGGATTGGGAACCGCGTTGTTTTCTAGACCCGCCATAGAGCCTTTATACAGATAGCTCGCTTCAAATTTGCAATGAATGGCTAGGTCGAGTCAAAGAAAAAATAGGGTTCCGCGACTTCGCACGCAATTTGCGACGAAAATGAAGTTCGTCCAGATGACGAAATTAAGGATTTCTAGGCGGCTAATCGCAGTGTGTATACGTTAATCGGCAGCATATTGAACCACACACGCTTGCGGTGCGCGCGATGCTTCACCGAGCTGTGATCGAAGAACGAGTCTAACTCATGCATGCGCTGCTTCTCTTCTTTTGAGCCGATGGTTTTCCCGATGCTGCGTAGGCCGATGTACTGGTAGTAGGTCATAACAGCGTTGGGCGTTGAGAGGCGGGTAAGCTTATTGAAGATCTCTTCGACCATTGCGCGATCG
>CAYTAW010000059.1:0-2037 GCA_964435675.1 uncultured Bdellovibrionales bacterium | reverse complement strand
CCGGTGTTCTCGGGGAAATCTTGAATAGCCCCTTCGAAAAAATCGACATTCGACTTTACCTTTTGGAAGTCTTCGCGCGTTTCGAGGCGCGACTTGAGCTCGCGCATGAACCGGGGATTAATTTCGCAAATTGAAAGCGTATCACCAGGAATCATTGATTCGATGATCGGAAAAGTAACAGATCCGGTCCCTGGACCAAGCTCTAGAATTCTCTTTGGGCCGCGCGATTCGCGCAGAGGTACGGTAAGTTCACTTGCGGCTTTTTTGGAGGTTGGGAAGCAGCTGCCGGTGTTATGAAACTCGTTGACGAACTCTTTGAGAAAAACGAAATTATCCTTAATCATAGCAGCTAGTTATCCATTTATCGCGTCAATAGCAAGCGTAATATCCCAGATTTACTGCAAATGCGCTTACATTAACAGATCCTTTATTGATTTCGCCATGCTTCAGCTAATACTGTATTCTTCTGAGCTATTTTTTCCTAGCTAAAGGCTCGTACTGTTCGTAAGAAAGCGGTTGCGTTATGAATGTTGTGAGCACTTTTTGTAGGAAAAATTATGGCCACCTCTTCTTGGGCAACTTTCCGTTCCTCCTATTTCTTTGATCGCCAACATGGGTTTGCAATCGACATCAGCCGCGTCGATGTCGACGCTGCAGTGGTGAATTCGTACGAGCCGCGCCTCAAAGACGCGCTCGTAAAGATGTCTGATCTCGAAAGTGGGAGCATTGCTAACCCTGACGAAAATCGCATGGTTGGTCATTACTGGCTGCGCGCGCCGGAGATGGCGCCACGTAAAGAGCTGCGCACTGAGATCGAAAACACGTTGATCGGCATCAAGGACTTTGCCGCTAAGGTTCATCGTGGTGAGATTGCCCCTGAAAAGGGCGGAACCTTCGAATCGCTTCTGGTGGTCGGAATCGGCGGTTCGGCCCTCGGTCCCCAGTTCGTGACGCAGGCGCTCGGCAGCCCGGCGGATAAGCTGGCCATTTACTTTTTTGACAATACCGATCCTGACGGTATGCAAAATGTGCTGAGTAAGATTCCTTCGCTGGCTAAGACCTTGACGATTGTTATTTCGAAGTCGGGAGGCACCAAGGAGACTCGGAATGGGCAACTTATCGCTAAGGCTGCGTACGGCGCCGCCGGTCTTTCATTTGCCAAACATTTTGTCGCTGTCACCGGCGCCGGCAGCGAGCTTGATAAGACCGCGGTTAGCGAAAAGTGGCTCTCGCGTTTTCCGATGTGGGATTGGGTCGGCGGACGCACGAGCGAATTCAGCGCGGTGGGACTTTTACCGGCGGCGCTACAAGGGTACGACATCGATAAGGTGCTTGCCGGCGCAAAAGCCATGGATGGGCTGACGCGCAACGCCACAGTGGCACAGAATCCCGCGTGCTTGCTCGCACTCGCGTGGCATCACGTCGGAAAGGGCATCGGCATCAAAGACATGGTCGTGCTTCCCTACAAGGATCGGCTTGAGCTGTTCAGCCGCTACCTGCAGCAGCTGGTGATGGAAAGTTTAGGTAAAAAGCTCGATCTTGAAGGGAATGTGGTGCATCAGGGAATTGCGGTGTATGGCAATAAAGGCTCGACTGATCAACATGCCTACGTTCAACAGCTAAGAGAAGGTGTTCCAAATTTCTTTGCAACTTTTATAGAAATATTAAATGATTTCACAGTAAATCAGACAAATTCTTCAGAGGTTGAAGACGGCAATATCACTACAGGAGATTATCTTAGCGGATTTTACTTAGGCACCAGAAAAGCTTTAGCTGAGAACGGCAGGGGTTCTATCACTATTACTTTTGAGAAACTTAATCCAAAAACTTTAGGCGCATTAATAGCACTATTTGATAGAGCCGTAGGATTTTATGCTAGCCATGTTAATATTAATGCATACCATCAACCAGGAGTAGAAGCAGGAAAAAAAGCAGCGACTAGAGTAATTGAAATCCAAAAACAAATTACTAATTTCTTATCTAGTAATAAAAATAACGAATACACAGCAGATCAGATATCAACTGCACTTAATCTCA
>CAYTAW010000058.1:0-12072 GCA_964435675.1 uncultured Bdellovibrionales bacterium | reverse complement strand
CCGGCCGCGTGCGCGGCGTATTCCGCGTGACCTTTGACGGCAGTTCGTTGAGCTGGACAGTGCGCAGTGATGGATTCGCGCCGCAAACAGCGGTTGCATCCAAAGCGTCTCCGGGATGCAGCGCGGTAGTACCTGAGTTCGAGTGTATTTACGTCGACTCTGCAACCTCGCAAATTCAAGCGCTCTTCGGATATAGTAATCCGAATGACTTCGACGTGACGGTGCCGATAGGCGATGCGAATTTCTTCTCTCCAGCGCCGATTTCACGTGGTCAGCCGACTTTCTTCCGCAAGGGGGCTGTTCGCAGCGCGTTTAAAGCGACCGTTCCAAACGAGGGTGGATTATCGTGGCTGTTGAGTTTCAACAAAGCGAGCGCCGTTTTGAATACCGAGTCGGTATGTCCCGATTCGAAAGACCAGTGTAATGAGACACCAACATCCGATATCAGCGCCGAACTCGATCAGGTCGCCCTAAGCCTCGCCGATGTGGCGCAGCGAAAAGGCATAGCACTTGATAAGTTGATTGCGGGTGTTGTCGGACGTGAGGCCGATCCGAAGCGCGTCAAGGCGAAAGTGCAGAAATTCCTAGCTGAAGCTAATTCGCTTAAGCTGAAATTCCCGACGATTATTAAGACGTGTCCGCTGCCCGGAAACTATTGCGTGCAGGTTGATAATCAAGAAACGATTGAGGCGCTGCGCTCGCTGTATGTGCGGCAGCTGGCGGCAATCAAGCGCTTTACATCGCGTACCAAGTTCATTGAAGGCGATCGCACCTCGGATCCGCTTCGCGGCGATCCGGGTGTGAAAAAGGCCAAGGATATGGTTAAGAAGGGGCAGGCCGCGCTGAAGAAGCTGCCACGCTTCGCGACAGAATGTAAGGCGAAGTAAGGCCCCATCTTCTCTCCGCTATGTTAAGTGAATCCTCATTTAACACAGCGGAGAGGCTTATTGTAGCGTTGCGCACAATCAAAAACACGGTTCATTTCCTGGCTAAGAAAATTACCCATTAGGTAACTACTCGGACAGTATGAGGAAAGGTCGAAATCTGGCTCATTCCTCGCATCATTCCAACCACTTGCTGCAATCACTTTGTGCTCAAGCAACTACGAATAACCACCGATACCATTTGTATGAGGTTGAGTTGTAGTTCCTATACCTTCCTCATTAAGCAGTAACGGAGATTGTTTTTATTCCGTGATTAAGGAGCCCCATGTACGGAAAAAATGCCCACTCAGCGTATCAAAACGTCCAGGTAACAACTACCGATCGCGGCCGTCTCTTACTGATGATGTATGAAGGCGCAATTAAATTTCTGAAGCAGGCAAAAGCAGGGCTCGAAACCAATGATATCACGAAATTCTGTCGATTTTTGAGCAAAGGCCAGGCCATCATCGCTGAGCTGATGAATACGCTCGATTTTGAAAAGGGCGGAGACATTGCCCGAGATCTAGACCGTCTCTACGACTTTATGCTGTTCTATCTCACGGAGGCTAACCTTCACCGCGATCCTAAGCGTATCCAGAAGGTGATCGGTTTAATCGATACCATTTACTCCGCATACAAAGAAATAATTGAAACCGAGCGTAAGCCGGATGTTGCTCCTGAAGAGAGCAAGCAGGTTGGCGAGGCTGTTCGCCGGGTCCAAATCTCGCTCTAGGGTATTCCGCGCTGCCGGTAAACGGTATTTGAGAACATTCTCTATCGTTTCATTAGTGACTGCCACGGGTCGGCCCCAATCTATCAAGGTAAACCATATCACTGACTGATCATGGTACCATTAAAGTGACTAACCCATTAATTTAACATTCAAATCACCGGTTTTCCAACCACGTATTTCATTGCGCCATTTCTCATCCATTCAGCATCTTATCCATCTGGAGAGTGTGTACTTTCACGCCGTAGGTTTTATCAAATGGAAGAATTGCAGAAATTGGCTCGGCAGATGCGTGAGGATTGGGATCGGCGCATAGCGCACGATTACCGTTTTTGGATGAGCGATGGACACGTCAGCGATCAGGCAATGTGGGAAAGCGGCAAGCGCGATCTGGATATTTTGCTTAGCGGAATCGAACTGAATTCTAATAGTGTTTTTCTTGAACTGGGATGCGGCGTCGGACGAATTTTACGTGCAGCGCTGGAAAAATTTCCCCGTGTTATCGGTTTCGACGTTTCGGAGAAGGCGATTCAAAAGGCAAAGGAGTTGCTGCCGAACAGTGCGCGGCTTGAATTGCATATCGGTGATGGTATCTCTTTTAACCCGCTCGGTGATAAGTGCGTTACTCATGTAATCAGCTATGCCGCCCTCACCAGCATTCCCACTGATATTATCGCAAATTATCTGCGTGAGATTCACCGTGTTCTTACAGAGGACGGCTGCATCCGGCTACAGGTTTATATTGGAAAAGAGCAGCTTGTCGGCCAAACTGACACGCTTCACCTGCGCTGCTATGACGAAGAAAATTTTCGCGTTGCAATGGCGGCGGCCGGTTTTGAAATCGAATGGATTCGAGAACTTGAACTTCCGTTTCAAGTGTCGTTTGAAGAGCTTGGTATTAAGGCGGTAATCGTTTCGGCAAAAAAAAATGGAGCAAATCCGGAGAGCGCCGCAATGATCAGCCGTCTGCTTCTTCCATCAGGCGAACTGCAAGGGGGAGATCCCGCGCAGTCACTGGAGGTTGAAAATTTCATGGCGTTAACGTATGCGCAAGAACTCGTCGATCGCGGTGAGATTGATCGGGCAAAAGAAACGCTAGAGCTTGTTGCCAATCGCTCGGTGACTCTTGCAACCGACATTAAAGATCTGCTCTACCGCATTGTCGCTGTTGTCGACGAGAAAACCGGCAAGGCCAGCGGAGCGTCAGCTGAAGTCGGCGCGGAAAACACGCCTTTTCGGACGATAAATTTAGAAGCATTGCGCCGCTATTTTCCCGAAGTTGCCGGGCAGCTTGCTGCAGCGGGCGCGCTGGATATGCGGGAGATCGCCGTGCGCAGCACGCCTGACGGAGCGGTGATCGAATGTGGTGGTCAGTGCCTTGATCATGCCGAGAAGCCGGTAAGTGCCGCCGAGATTTGGGCCAAGCGGTTGCTAGCGGAAAAGCGATTTGAAGAAGCCGATCGGATCATCGTGTATGGTTTGAGCGCAGGCTATCATATTCGCGCTTTGCTTGCGCAGAGCGATAAAGAAATTGCAGTGATTGAGCCGCGTCTCGATGTGTTCAGCGCCGCGCTCGATGCTGTTGATCTGTCGGGAATTTTGAGCGCAATCAAGAGCCTAGAAATTGGAACAGGGGCCCGTCTCGACGCGATCACGCCTTCGAGCGAACTCTCCGTGAGACCCCAGAGCCAGGTCGTTTCAGCCGATTATTGCAGCAAAGTGAAATCTTTTTTCTACGGCAAGCGCGGAATTCGTTCGCTTCATCCGAAGATCGGCGTTTTGGGGCCGATGCAAGGCGGAACCCTGCCAATCACCAGCTACTGTACGCGTGGCTTTCTATCGCTCAATCAGCGATCGCGCGAGCTCGATATGGGAGGCTTTGCCCAGGGCTTTCACTATATGTCGAATTTCTCGAACGACAAAACACGCCTCTCGGCGATGCAGGGAAACTACGTCGAAATGCTTTCCCAGGTTGTGCTCGATTCGATTACCGAGCGTCCGGTGGATATCTTGCTCTGTATGGCGCAGGCGCCAATCTCGGGGCGTGTGCTGAATGAGTTACGCAAGCGCGGTGTAATCACCGCGCTCTGGTTCGTTGAGGATTACAACCGCTTTACCTACTGGAAAGACTGCGCACAGTATTACGATTTCATCTTTACTATACAAAAAGGTGAGTGCATTGATCGCATCAAGGCCGCTGGAGCTGGCGATGTGCACTATTTGCCGACTGCGTGCGATCCGATTATTCACCGTCCGCTCGACTTGGCCGCGGAGGACCGCGCGCGCTGGGGATCGCCGATCTCCTTCGTCGGAGCGGGGTACCATAACCGTCAGCAGGTCTTTGCTTCCTTTGCGGAGATGCCGTTCAAGATTTGGGGAACTGAATGGCCGGGATGCCGCCCATTCGACCGGCTCGTTCAAGAGGAGGGGCGCCGTTTGACGCCCGAGGAATATATTAAAATTTTCAATGCAACTGACATTAACATAAATCTACATTCGAGCAACGAGCGCGACGGCGTCGATCCGACTGGAGATTTCGTCAATCCGCGCACGTTTGAACTGGCGAGTGCCGGTGCTTTTCAGCTCGTCGATGAGCGTTCGCTGCTTCCTGAAGTATTTCAACCAAATGTCGAGGTCGCGACCTTCGCGTCGGTACCCGAGCTGCGCGAGAAGATCGCGTATTATCTGGCGCATCCTGAAGAGCGGCGCCGCATCGTCGAAGCGGGCCGCGCACGCGTCTTACGGGAACATACGTATGCCCACCGAATCGAGCAGATGCTCTCGCTGATTTACAGCTCTAAGTTCGAAAAGCTGCGTGCTCGCGAGGAAGCGAGTCCATGGAAGCGGGTAATCGAGCGAGCCAAAAAAGATCCTGAATTACATGCGCGATGCATCGCTGCGCGGGAGCGCGGAGAGGAGCCGAATCTTGACGGGCTAGTTTGGGATATTGTGAGCGGAAAGGGTAAGCTCTCGGAGACCGAGCAGAAGCTTCTTTTCTTGTTCCATGTACGCAAACAAATCATCCGCATGAAAGAAGAGGAGGTGGCGAAATAAGTTATGTTAAAGCGCCGTCATTCTGATAAACAGAGAATTTTGTTGGTCAACATCACACGCCTCGGCGATATGCTGCAGGCGACGCCGACGATTGCGGGCATGAAGCTCGAAAATCCGAACGCGCATATCGCCGTATTGGTCGAGAAACAATTCGAATCAATCTGTCATATTCTTCCCGGTATAGATGAAGTTATTTCGATTGACCTTGGCATGACGGTCAGATCGCTATCCCGTGAGCAAGAGGGAATTATCGACGCGTTCGAGTATGTCGGCGAATTGGTCGCGCAACTGCGCGAAAAGAACTTCGACTATTGCCTCAACATGTCCTCATCGGCCTATACGGCACTACTACTCAAGCTCCTTGGCGTCGAGCATCAGGGCGGATGGACGTCCGACGACGAAGGATACAGAGTTATCGAGTCTGACTGGGCGAAGCTGTTTGCGACCTCTGTTTTTCATCAAAACCGCCAATATAATTCGCTGAATCTTGTCGACGTGTTTCGCTGCTCGGCGGACGTCGATTTACATCCGCCGAAATTGCAGATTACCGTTGCCGAGAAGGACCGGCAGTATTGTCGAGAATTGATGAGCGAAGCTCAATTCACGAACACAGGCCCGCTGATCGCTATCCAAGCCGGCGCAAGCCAGGAGAAACGGCAGTGGGCGCCAAATCGTTTCATTAAGCTCGTGCGTACGCTGATTGAGAATTACAACGCACGCATCGTGATGATCGGCACTAAAAAGGAGCTTTCGATTATCGAACCGATCGCTAAAGGAGTGAATTCCCCAAATGTGTTTGTTGCGGCTGGAAGAACCACGGTTCCACAGCTATCGGCGGTGCTCGAAGAGTGCGATTTGCTGGTGACCGGCGATACGGGACCGATGCACATGAGCGTGGCGGTCGGCACCCCGGTTGTATCAATGTTTCTTGCGTCGGCATTCGGTTTCGAGACCGGGCCGTACAGTGAGGGGAATCTAATCATCCAGCCGGTTATAGGCTGCGGTCCTTGTAATCCGAATAAGCCATGTAGCCGTCCTGATTGCCATGACACTATTGATCCGGAGTGGTTGGCGGAGCTGACGATGATGCGCGTAAAGGAAGATTTTCGCCAACTTCCTCCAGGATTCGTCGATCCGCGCTTGATGGTCGTATACCGCTCGTCATTCGATGAGTTCGGATTTTGTCAGCTTGAGGAGCTTTCTCCGCTTCCGGACCCGCAAATAGATCGTTACCGCCGAGCGTATCGCAGCCTTTGGCTCGATGATTTAGGGGGATATTCGATACCTGCCGGGCAGAGCCGGCCAAAAGGCGGCTTGCAGGTTGTCGACCACGCTATTGCCGGGCTCGATGAGGTACAGCGGGCCGCCGAGCGCGGGGTTGAGTATGTTAACCGGCTGATACGGGTAATTAGCGATCCAAGCCTCCCCGCTGCGCAACTAGGCGAAATTAATAGCGAAATGCACCAAATTGACCGTCTGATTGAGGAAATTGGTTTTCACAATCCGCCGCTTGGTCCACTAACGCGTATGTTTGTTTTCGGGAAAGAGAATCTTTTTGGAACCGACCCACTTTCTCTCGCATCTCAAATGAAGAGTGTCTATCAAGATTTAATTAGAAGGTGCGGCAAATTTGCCGGTTATTATAACAGCTAGTGAGGAAAATATGGTTGCGATTCGGTTAAACGGCAAAGATAGTTCAGTCCGGACGGATGGGTTAAGCCGTATTTCGGATCTGATTGAGCTCATCAAGTCGATGATTGACCCGGAGCACATGATTACCGGCATTCTCCTTGATGGCCGTGACTTGGATGACGCTCATTGGGAGATGAGCCCGACCCAGTTTACCACATCGATTCTCGAGATCGAGACAGGAACTCCGGAGCGTTTCGTGGCGGAGCGTATGTCGCAGGCGTCGGATATCGTCAAGACCTGTTATTACGAATTTCGAGATGCGCGCAAAGCATTCCAAGACAGCAATATGCAGATTGGTAATCAGGCGTTGATTAAAGGAACCAATATTCTAAAAGCATTTTTTGAATGGTACACCACGATGGCGGACCTTGTTCCTGCCGATAAGAGGGGCCGCTTCGATATCAGCTCCCAGACGGCCGAGATAACTGATGTGTGCAAACAAATTTGTCAGCAGCAGCTCTACCAGTCATGGTGGGCGCTGAGCGAGACGCTCGAGAAGGAACTCGAACCTCGTCTTGATAAACTCGAAGATTTTTGCCGTAAAGCAAACAAGGACACGTTTGCACTATCAGCATAAGTTTTCTTAGTGAGCAGTACGTTGCCGAAAGGGCGCACTCCGGTGCGCCCTTTTTTTTACCGTTAAGATTCTGCGCGCTCGTAAGGCGGATCGTTCAGTAGAAGTGCGCCACATTTTTCTATTATTGAAGCGCGGTGTGAAGTGCGAATGACAAATTCAGTGGTGGAAACCCCGAATTGCTATTGTTTCCGCGGCAAACGCAACCGACACCTCGCGCGGCGCGTGTATTCGGCTTAAGGGAAGCGTACGTCCTGCGATGCGCCGAGTGTTTTATTGTACTCGGCGCCGATCTTTTGATAGCTCGCTGCCGATTCTCTGATCGATTCAATCTGCTCCGGCGAAAGTGCTCGAATGACTTTAGCGGGAACGCCGACCACGAGGCTGCCGTCCGGGATATGCGCATTCATCGGCACCAGCGCTTGCGCGCCGATAATGCAATTCTTCCCGATATGGGCGCCATCGAGTATTACGCTCCCCATGCCGATGATGCAGTTATCCGAGATGGCGCAGCCGTGAATTATCGCCCGGTGGCCGATGGTCACATTTTCACCGATAGTGCATGGCCCAAGACCGTGCGAGGTGTGCAAGATTGCATGTTCCTGGATGTTGCTGCCCCGTCCGACCGAGATCGGATTGATGTCGCCGCGTAGCACCGCACCGAAAAAAATCGAAACCAGCGGCGCAATTTCGACGCTGCCAATTACCCAGGCGTCCGGCGCAATGAAATGTTTTTCATGAATTCGAGGCGTGCATTCCTGAAAAGGAATTATCGCCATCCGTGCAGAACCTTCCGCGCAGCCTCAAGGCACCTTTCCTTGGAGGGGAGCACGATACTTTCGAGCGCTTTCGAATACGGCATAGGCGTCTCAAGCGATGAAACTAAGCCGACAGGAGCATCTAGTTCATCAAAAATTTCGGTGCAAATCATATGATTTAGCCAAGCGCCGTAACTTGCGACTTCATGCTGCTCCTGGATGATGAGACAGCGGTGTGTCTTAGACACTGAGGTCAAGATGGCCTGCTTATCGACTGGGCGCAGCGTGCGCAGATCGATGACTTCGGCTGAAATTCCCTCTTGTCCGAGCGCGTCCGCAACTTCCAACGTCAGAAACGTATTCTTGGACCAGGAGATAAGAGTAATATCGCTGCCCTGACGCTTTATATCGGCTACGCCGATTGGAATGAGGTACTCCTCCTCGGGAACCGGTCCTTTTACGCTGTAGGTCAGCTCGGATTCAAAGAAGACTACCGGATTGTCGTCACGAATCGCACTTTTCAAAAGTCCTTTCATGTCATACGGCGTGCACGGCGCGATTACAATCAATCCGGGTGTGTAGGCATAGAATTGCTCAATGGAATTCGCATGCTGTGCGCCAAGCTGAAAAGCCGCGCCGCCCGCGCCGCGGAAGACGATCGGCGTCGAGATGCTGCCGGCCGACATGAGCCGCGCTTTTGCCGCCGTATTTAGAATCTGATCAATTGCAACGAGCGAAAAGTTATAGGTCATGAATTCGACAATTGGGCGAAGTCCGAACATTGCGGCGCCGATGCCTATTCCCGAAAATCCCGTTTCTGCGATCGGTGCGTCGATTACTCTTTTGGCGCCAAACTCATCGAGCATGCCACGCGAGCATTTGTATGCGCCGTTGTAACCACCCACCTCTTCGCCGACTAGAAAGACGCGTTCGTCGCGGCGCATCTCTTCTGACATCGCTTCACGCAGCGCGTCTCGGATAGGAATCTCTCTCATTGCTCAGTTCTCAAACAACTAGGCGTAAATATAATCCATCGCGCTTTCTGCGTCCGGGAATGGAGACTCCTCGGCAAAGCGAACGGCTTCACTGATTTCATGTTCAATAGCTGCGTCAATCTGTGTGCGCTTCTCGTCGAGGCCGAGCGTTTGAAGCTTATCTTTAAGCACCAGAATCGGATCTCGCGCTTTCCACGCTTCGAGATCCTCCGCGGTACGGTATTTAGCCGGATCAGCCATCGAATGGCCGCGATAGCGGTAGGTTTTCGCCTCAATTAATGTCGGTAGATGCTGCTCCCGCGCGCGCTGCACGGCGGTGTGAATAGATGCGCGAACCGCGAAGATGTCGTGCCCATCGACGGTATCTCGCGCCATCGGATAGCCGAGAGCGCGGATGGAAAGATCCTCGGACGCCGCGGTTTTTGAAAGCGGCGTGCCCATTGCGAACTGATTATTTTCAATGATGAAGATTACGGGAAGCTTCCAGAGCGCGGCTAGTGCCATTGCTTCGTGGAATGGTCCGATATTGATGGCCCCGTCTCCGAGGAAGCAGAGCGTGACGCCACCGGTGTTCTGATATTTTTGGCCAAAGGCGAATCCTGCCGCCACGGGAGTTTGCGCGCCGACTATTCCCCAACCGCCCATAAACTTCTTTTCAAGATCATAGAAATGCATTGAGCCGCCGCGGCCTTTGGCGCATCCAGTGGCCTTGCCTAGTAGCTCTGCCATTCCAGCCTTAGGCGAACCACCCTGAGCCAAATAGTGACCGTGACACCGGTAGGCCGTGATTACGAAGTCGGTAGGCTCAATCACAGAGCAGGCGCCGACGGCTACTGCTTCCTGCCCGATATAAAGATGGAGAAATCCGCCGATCTTTCGCTCCGTATAAAGCCGGGCCGCTTCCTCTTCAAAGCGTCGAATCCGCAGCATTTTTTCATAGAGGTCGGCAATCAGTTCGTGATCCATGGTCTTAAAATCGCCTTTTACGGAACTAGTTCCTTAGGACACACCCTGAAGAAACAACATTAGCAAACGGGAAGTGTTCTACCGAAATATGGGTTAAATGGGAATAGTCGGTTTTCCCGGAAAAGGATACGATAGAATGGATGAAAAAAGCGCTGCGCTATCTGATGTCCGTCGACCCCAGCCTAACCTGCTCGGGTTGGGCGCTGTTCGATATAATTTCATCAACTATTCTCGGGGTAGGCAAAATTAAGTCACTTCCCGCGAAAATTCCCCTGGGCGAGCGCCTGCTAGATTTACAAAACAAGATTGAACACGTTTTTGGCGCCGTTGCTCTGGATGAAAACGATGTTTTGATTTGCGAGGCCCCGACGACGATGCGCGATCCACATGCGGCGATTAAAGTTGAGCAGGTGCGCGGACTTTTTGAGGTTGCAGCGCGCTCTCGGCGGGTTTCGGTCCCGGGGCGTATTAATCCTCGGTCGATACAATCTGAGGTGATGGGACTGCGCGGCAAGCAGCTTGAGCGATCAGTTGTCAAAGAGACGGCGGCTTTTGTGGTCAGCAAACTCCATGGCGCGCGCTTGAAGGAGTTAGGGGTTGCGTCCGATCCGGGTGAACTGAAGCGCAACCAAGATATTGTAGATGCAATCTTAATAGGTGTGGCGGGGCTTAGCTGGATTAGCTCGGCGCGGCATGGCGGGCAATCGCTCGAGGAGTTTTTTCATGTACCGAGCGCATCGCGTCGGACGCTGCGGAGTAGTTTTCGATGAGTAGTTTTTTTAATCGAGCGATTGTGTGCGCAGTAGCGCTACTTGTTTGCGCGGCCTCTTCAGCAGCGCAGAGCCGGAGTAATATTCTTGATCCGACGCTCGATCCACGCGGCGTCGCTGAGGTGACTATCTGCAGTCAGAATCTGAACAATTACGGACTTCCGTTCGACGCGATGGCGAGAACTCCAGGTATGACTTCCGAAGATTTCGAGGAAAAAGAAGCTGCGCTCGTTAAACGCTTTAAGACCGCTGAGTGCGATCTGATTGCCGTTCAAGAAGTTTTGGCACGCGATGAAGAAAAGGGGAGGGGTGTTCTGCTCAAGCTCGCGGGAAGACTGCGATCGGCTACGAATCGCCAATGGGATGCGGTCAGCGGCCCGAGCAATGATACCTTTTTACGAAATGGTTATTTATTTGCAAAAGATCGCATCGAGATGGTTTCGCGGTTATCTTATTACCGCGTCGATCTTCCGAAGATGATCGATACTGAAAAACCAAAAGTTTTTACGCGCGGTCCGCTTGAGGTGCAGTTCGTCGTCAAAGGACAGGGCGAGTCGATTCCAAAGACGGTAGTGCTGGTTGATTTTCATTTCAAATCGAAACGCGGCGGCGCCGCAGATCCGGCTCAGCTCGATTGGGAGACCTTCCGGATGCAGATGGCAGAGGCGCTGCGCCGCGTGGTGCTCAACCGTCACCAGGGCGCATTCGAATCTGGCGAGAGTATTTTAGTGCTGCTGGGCGATCGTAATTCGAATTTTGACGCTGCGTCGGCGAAGATACTTGATGGCACCTTAAGCCTGGAGATGTTCAAGGGGGACGGGGTTTGTCGTCTGAGCAAGCGTGGTGTACCGCTTTGCCAGGCCGGACATGCGCGTCCGCAGAAATTCTTCAGCGTTCTGACGACCGATCCGCAGACGAAATTGATGCCCGGCACCCATCGCTATAAAAAAGAATATTCCTGGCTCGACGACATTCTTATCGCGCCACCCGGCCTTCCCGCGGCGTGGGAGCGATTTGACTCGACTGGCGACTACGCCAGTGGCGTTATTTCCGATCCCCGAGAAGCTTCCGACCACGGGCTAGTTTGGACACGACTTAACTGGTAGCGCCCGCACCCGATTGATCTCGGCGCCTCAGACTGCTAACGTAACCCCATGGATTCAAAGCAGTTGCGTTCGAAATTTATTGAGTTTTTCAAGACCAAGGGGCACCGTGCGATCGGCAGCGCGTCCTTGATTCCTGATAATGATCCTTCGGTGCTATTCACCACCGCCGGAATGCATCCACTGGTGCCTTATCTAATGGGTAGTCCGCATCCGCAGGGTACGCGTTTGGTCGATGTCCAAAAATGCATCCGCACTGGCGATATAACCGAGGTGGGAGACGCAACCCATCTGACCTTCTTCGAAATGCTCGGCAACTGGTCGCTGGGTGATTATTTCAAGAAAGAGGCGATTGAGTGGAGTTTTGAGTTCCTCACTTCGTCTGCATGGTTAGGAATTCCTATTTCAAAATTAGGAGTGACGGTGTTCGCCGGCGACGCCGACGCGGAACGCGACGAGGAGTCGGCCGACTTGTGGCGCGGCTTGGGAATTTCAGCTGATCGTATC
>CAYTAW010000057.1:0-12072 GCA_964435675.1 uncultured Bdellovibrionales bacterium | reverse complement strand
TTAAACAGCGCTGTCCCTTGCCAATCGGAGTTAAGAGATCGATGATGCGCGTCGACATTCCCCCCCTTTTTACCCTCGAGCTTGAGTTTCTCTTCCGGATAAATGGCTGTTAGGTTATCGAAGTGGATTTTATTTTTTATGACATCAAGGCTGTCGTGATTGACTGAATTAACCTTTAGCAGCGCAAAATACCGCTCGCCTTCCTTCTCGCGCGGTGGACGAATTTGTCCTTCCACCGTATCGCCGGTCTTCAAGCCGAAGCGGCGGATTTGCGCAGGAGAAACGTAAATATCATCGGCGCCGGGTAGATAGTTGTAATCTGGGGCGCGCAGGAAGCCGAAGCCATCCGGCAAGCATTCAAGCACACCTTCGGCATAGATGCCGCCGTTAGAATCGGATTGTTTAGTAAGGATTTGGAAGATGATGTCTTGGCGCTTCATCGTGCTTGCGCCTTCGAGATCGAATTCGAGCGCAAGCTTCATCAGATCGTCGTTCTTAAGTCTCTTCAGTTCATTAAGGTTCATGTATTGTCCCTATCAGTTTTTACTTCTGCCGGCCGCGCGAAATAAGCGAACATCGCTCTCTTGCTTGACCGGGATTAATTAAAAATCACACTACGTTGGTTAAATTTGTTGTTTACGGATTAAAACTATCGAATGAAAATTTATGATGAAATAAAATCTAGGTTAAAAGTGGTGAAAAAATTGAAATGGTAATTGGCGCTAAATTATTGAATTGGCGATCCAGCTTGAAAATTCCCTAGATCACTTACTTGATGAGTACTTGCCGAATAGATACCGAACTTTTGAGGCTCAAGCAATATACAATCTGCAATAATTTTACCTACTCAGCTTGAAACCGTCAAGAGTAAAAATGGCCGGAATTTGCCATATTTTGCCGTAAAATCAATGGTTTTTCACCCTTGATTCGAACCGCGCGCAGCGGCCTCCCGCTCGGCGATGGTCAGAGCGGAGACCGTGCGCAGGTAATGCGGCTCGAGCGAGCTCAGCTCCCCAAGGCCCCACCCTGCACCAGTCGCCGCCTGAGCTAGAAGCCCTCGGGCGATGGCAGCTGCAGTAATCATCGGCTTTGAAAAGGGGTGCGTCTTTGCGCATCCGGCGTCGACAATCACGACGCGCTTTCCTTCGGGAATTCCGAGAAGGTAGCGTTCGATCAAATCTTTGCCGCAGATCTGCAGTGGAATACTCTCTTCCACAACCCCTTGGTCACGGCAATAGGCCGCGAAGAAAAACTCGTCACGGCGCGCATCGCTCACGACGGCTACACACTCCGCTTCGCGCCAAAAGCGCTCGGCAATGGCAGGAAAACTAACTCTCCCCCGAAGCGGGATGCGGTATGCCCACGAGACCCCCTTCGCGTAACTTAATCCGATTCGGAGACCGGTGAAGGAGCCGGGCCCTAATCCGACAACAATCTCGTCAACGAATTCGAAGCTGCTGAGCGCCGCCAATCGCCTTGCCTCATCAACCAATGCCGCTAAATTTTGGCTGTGCGTGTCTTTAGACAGCGCTTCGGAAACAAAGATCTCTCCCGAATTAGTTTCTATCGCTACGGACGCAATGGGCGAACTCGTATCGATAGCAAGGCGAATCATTTCTTAAAACAGACGAAGTATGTCGTTGCCGAGCGCGAAAACCATTAAGCCCAGCAAAATAAACATGCCGACCTGACTGGCGAATTCTTGAACACGAATATTAAGTGGCCCACCTTTTATTGCCTCAATCGTAAAAAAGACCAAATGTCCGCCGTCGAGCACTGGTATCGGGAGAAGATTCATCACCGCAAGAGTCACGCTGAGGAACACCAAGAAGTGCGCGAGATCTTCGAGGCCACGCTGAGCCGCCTTGCCCGCTTCACCAAAGATACGAACAGGCCCGGCGATATTCTTAACGGCCACATGCCCTTTAACCATCAAGAAAACGCTTTTAAGGACCATGCCCGACAGACGATACACGCCAATGGTCGCAAGCCGGACCGAATCAAGCAGGCCGACTGGTTCGCGCACGGCGCGAATATCCGGGCCTACACCAATCAAGACACGTTGCGGTTCGTTTTCTCCGCGCAGGAGGGCCATTTCCTTAGGCTCAAGCTCGCCTTTCAGGGTAATTTTTACTTTCTCGGCGGCGCCCTGGTCATTCAAACGTTCAACAATGAGAGTCATTTCTCGCTCTTGCGATGACGAAATGTAGCGCGCGAGGTCCTCCCAGCTTTTGATTTCAGTGCCGTCGATAGAAAGAACTTTATCCTTAATGTGGAGTCCGGCTTTATCTGCCGGGTTTCCTGACTGGATTGACCCGATAACTGGTTGATCGAGGGGGACTTGCTGCCCATATATGTATAAAGAGAGCGCGGCGATAAAAACTGCCGATAGCAGATTAAACAGGGGGCCAGCGAAGACCACGGCAGCCTTAGCCCAATAGCCTTTATTTAAAAACCATTTAGATCGATCATTAAGAAACTTTTGATCAATCTGATCAATCGGTAGTCCGTAAAAAAGCGATTCATCGAGTTTTCCCGCGGCCTGCTCCGCGCTTTTATTCTCCTCTTCGTCGCCCACCATTGCGAGCGCGGCCTCACTATGAAGCTGGCGCGGATCATCCCCAATCATTCGCACATATCCGCCAAGGGGAATTAATCCGAGCGAATAAAAAGTGTCACCCCATTTTTTTCTGAAGATTTTCCGGCCGAAACCGACTGAGAACTCGAGAACGCCGATTCCGTTCCACTTCGCGAGCAAGAAATGCCCTAGCTCATGAATGAAAACGACAACGCTCAGTACCGGGAGGCCGACCAACAAAAAGTAGAGCGCTGAATTAAGTGACTCCATAACCTATCCTGCGATAAAACTAGCAATCTCAGCATACATCCGATCACGAAGACTGAGTAGATCTGAAAGGCCACTATAACTGCCCGTACCGAAACGCTCGAGGGCTTCTTCAATAGTCATAATTATTTGGTCGAATCTGAGCCTCTTAGAGAGAAAGCGCTCCACTGCGATATCGTTAGCAATTGTATACACCGCGGCCGCCACTCCCCCTGTAGCCAAGCAGTTTCGCATGAGTTCTGGAGCCTTAAAAACATCGGCATCCAGCGGGTAAAAATTGAGCGATTTTAGCCGGGTTAAATCGAGGGGTTGAGCAATATTGTTAAGCCTTCCGTCAGGATACCTTAGCGCGAATGCGATAGGAATTCGCATATCAGGAACTCCCAACTGAGCAATTGCCGATCCATCATTCCACCGAATCAAAGAATGCACGATGCTTTCCGGATGCACAACAATGTCGATATCGGAGGCTGGTATACCAAACAGCCAGAAGGCTTCGGCCACTTCTAAAGCCTTATTAACCATACTTGCAGAATCGATGGTTATCTTGGAGCCCATTGTCCATGTCGGATGACGAAGTGCCTGCTCGGGCGTTACGGAGCGTAACCTATCCCGACTGAATCCAAAGAATGGGCCCCCTGACGCGGTCAAGACTAGTTGGGCAATATCCGCCACACGTTCGCCCTGCAACACCTGAAATAACGCGGAGTGTTCACTGTCAACGGGAATCAACGCACCACCGCGCTCACTGACGAGACGCGTGACGAGTTCGCCTGCTGAAACGAGACTTTCTTTGTTTGCAAGAGCGACCGTGCACCCCCCTTCAAGCGCGGCGATCACCGACGGTAATCCATCAAATCCCACTACCGCCGCCAAGACGAGATCTATCTCACCGGAGGCGAGTATATGGTGTAGCGCCTGATCATCGAGAACCTCGGCGCCACTAAGCTGACTGCGTAAACTACTATCAGCGATATGGATATAGCGCGGAGAAAATTCCTTCGCAGCCCCCATCAATGACGCGACATTCTTTCCAGTCGAGAGAAGACGCAGGTCGAAGTGTTCACGATGTTCGCGCAAGACGGAGAGCGCCGCCGAACCAATCGAGCCACTTGACCCGATTATGGCAATTCGCTTTGGGCGTCCCGCACAGCGTCTGAGCGACGGAGAATCTGGGGAAGCAACGAGCGCCATACTCATCCCGAGAACCAATCTCGCAACAGAAAGAATACCGGTGCGGCGCCAATGAGTCCGTCAATCCGATCGAGCACGCCGCCATGCCCTGGGAGGATGGTACCCGAATCCTTCGTATTATGAAGTCGCTTCAGCGCTGATTTGACCAGGTCTCCGAGCTGCGCCGCGCACACTACGAGAGCGGCGAGAACCGCTCCCCACGTAAAATTTCCATTGGGTAGCAGGACTGGAGCGAGTCCGCTTCCTATCATCACCCCTGCCACAAGCCCAATTACGCTTCCCTCGATCGTCTTTTTGGGAGAGATTACCGGCGCAAATAAATGGCGGCCAAAGCGGCGCCCGCCAAAATAGGCGGCAGAGTCGTTCACAGCCACTACGGTGATGAACCACGAAATCAGCAAGAAGGCGCTGGGCTCGCAAGCCAACATCAAAAGAAAGGAGGAAAAGAAACCAAGATAGACGAGCGCGATCACTTTCTCACCGAAATTCTGTGTGATTTCGGAAACTGTTGCGTCGCGTGCGCGCAAGTGCGCGAGTCCGGCGGCGATAACTGAAACGCAGAACCCGAGTACGGAGAGCTCGAAAACAGGAGTGACAGCGCCGCTGCGCTCGCACAATCCCAGCACGCTGACACCGTAGAACACAAGGATCGCAGGAAGCACCGTTATCAATAACTGCGGTACGCGCTGCAGGCGCGACGTATGCGGCTGCGAAAATGCGATGTACTCGTATGCCGCGCACACGGTGGCAGCCAACGCGCTATCGAACAAAACCCATCGAAAAAAACAAAATTTTAGTGATGCGAGACCGATGGCTAATAACCCGCCAATTAAAATTGCCGCTGTGCGAACCCGCTGGGGAAGATCGGCATTCATACCGCGAGCTGCTCGTCGGTCAGCCCAAAGCGTCGTGTACGGCCGGCGAATTCGTTAAGGCAGCGGCGGAAATCCTCGGCGCTGAATTCGGGCCAATGCTGAGGTACGACGACAATTTCAGTATAGGCGAGCTGCCAAAGCAAGAAATTTGAAATTCGATTCTCTTCGCTGGTGCGAATCAACAGATCGGGGTCTGGAATATCGGGCGCATATAGACAGCCGCGCAGCGCGTGTTCGTCTATCGCCGTCGGCGCAATATCGCCCTTCGCCGCCTTTTCAGCCAACATACGCGCCGCATTTACCAATTCTTCCCGCCCGCCGTAAGAAACTGCCAAGACTAATTGTAGCTCGGAATTTCCGGCGGTTACCTGCTCCGTTTCGGTCAAGCAGCGCTGCACGTTCTCCGGTAACCGTGCGCGATCGCCGATTGCGCGCAGCCGGATGTTATTTTTCATGAACAATTCTCGCTCCGAGAGCAGATGTTGCTCGAATAATCGCATCAGCATCCCGACTTCGTCGGCCGGCCGATTCCAGTTTTCCGTAGAAAATGTGTAAAGGGTAAGATACTTGATCCCGAGTTTTCGGCACTCTTCGACAACCATACGCACTGTTTTGGCACCTGAGCGGTGACCCTCAATACGAGGAAGCAGCCGCTTCTTCGCCCAGCGGCCATTCCCATCCATAATCATAGCGACATGCGTAGGCAGTACGCGCGGCGTGGAGGCGTCGTTCGATTCTTTTGATTTTTTGCCTTGCGGCAGGAACATGACAACTCCTTTAACGCCCCAAAACCAGAGCGCGGCCGATAGAAGCTAAACTTCCATCATCTCCTTCTCTTTTCCGGCCATAAGCGTATCGATATCGACGATGTATTTATCGATGATTTTTTGCACCTGCTCGCTCGAGCGGCGCAAATCATCAGAGGAGATCTCTTTATCTTTCTCTTGTTTCTTGAGCGTGTCCAGCGCGTCACGACGATGGGTGCGTAGAACCACCTTATTTTCCTCGCCGGTCTTATGAAGTTTCTTGATCAAGTCTTTTCTCCGCTCCTCGGTGAGCGCCGGAATCTGCATGCGAATCAAGCTTCCGTCTCTAGATGGTGTCAGACCGAGGTCGGCTTGCATGATTGCGCGCTCGATCGCTTCGACAGCACCGGCATCGTAGACCTGCACGGTAATCAACCGCGGCTCAGGCGTATTGATCATACCAAGCTGAATCAGAGGAACTTGACTGCCATAATAATCGACTACGATCCCCTCAAGCAGGGATCCGCTCGCGCGTCCTGTGCGCATTCGACCAAGCTCTTTTTTGAAATGTTCGATTGTTTTCTTGCTGCTTTCTTCGAGTGCTGCAAATACCGTTGCCATCGCTTCTCCTTACCTGTTCTCCAAAATGTACGAAAACTACAGACTACAGCCTTACGCGCGAACTATGGTGCCGATCGTTTCCCCCATTACCAGGCGGCGCAGATTTCCCGATGTTCCGATATCGAACACGATAATGGGTAAATTGTTGTCCATACAGAGCGAAATTGCGGCCGCATCCATGACCTTTAATCCTTTTTGCAGAACGTCCATAAATGTCAGTTCTTCAAACGGCTTGGCCTCAGAGTTTTTCTTGGGATCGCTATCGTACACCGCGTCCACTTTAGTACCCTTAAGCAAAACCTCAGCGCCAATCTCCATCGCGCGGAGGCTAGCTGCCGTATCGGTGGTAAAATATGGATTTCCAGTACCGCAGGCGAAAATCACTATGCGGCCCTTCTCAAGGTGGCGACTGGCGCGCCGCTTGATGTACGGCTCCGCAATTGCCCGCATCTCAATCGCTGAAAGTACGCGAGTATCGAGACCGTGCTGCTCAAGGATATCTTGCAGCGCAAGCGCGTTCATCGCCGTCGCCAACATTCCCATATAATCGCCAGAAGCGCGATCAAGCCCCTGCGCTCCAGCTTGGATACCTCTAAAAATATTACCGCCGCCGATGACGATTCCGAGCTGTACGCCGAGCTCGTGTACGGATTGGATCTCCTGAACGAGCTTCTGAATCACTTCGGACTCAATCCCGTATCCTTTTTTGCCGGCGAGAATCTCGCCGCTTAATTTCAAAAGGATGCGGCGGTATTTAAGCGGCTCCATCAATTCTCCTTGCGCTAGTTGATTCCGGTCATTGCGGCGACTTCTGCAGCCCAGTGGGTGACCGTCTTCTCGATGCCTTCGCCAACCTGGAAACGTTGAAAACGACGAAGCGTTACTTTCTCGCCCGTTTTTAGGCTGAGCTCATCGACCACTTGTCTCACCGTCTTCGACTCATCCTTGACGAACTGCTGGGAAAGGAGCACGACATCACTATAAAAGCTCTGCAGCTTGCCGGGAAGGATTTTGTCGAGCTTGGCCTTCTGCGCTTCATTGAGTTGCTCTACGACGATCTCTTTTTCTTTTTCAAGCACAGCTTCCGGAACATCCGTGGTATCGACATACCGCGGCTTCATCGCTGCGACATGCATCGCGATATCGCGCGCGACGTTGCGGAACTCATCGCCGCGAGCGACGAAATCTGTTTCGCAATTGAGCTCGACCACCGCAACGACTTGATCTCCGGGGTGAACATAAACGCCAACAATGCCTTCCGCGGCCACTTTTCCTGCGCGCTTCTCAATATCCTTCAATCCCTTCTTACGGAGCACCTCCACGGCACCCTCAATCGAACCGTTCGATTCAGTAAGCGCCGCCTTACAATCCATCATGCCGGCGCCCGTTTTTTCGCGTAGCTGCTTAACAAGTTCTGGGGTAACTGCCATATATCCTCTCTATCTATTTAAACTTCGTTGATTACAATTACTGCACTAAGCGGAGTTGCGCACGTCCTGCCTGTCAAAAAAACGACAGACGCAACGCGTGCGGAGCTCTCCGTTCGAATACCGGCTAAGAACCGGCGCTCATCTCCTGCGGCGCTGCCGAGGAATGTCCGTTCGCAGCTTGGTCCTCTGCCGCGCTCTTATCGAGCACAACTACCGACTCGCCGCCATCACGAAGTTCACGCGGTGCGCGCGCTTCGTATATCTTACGCCCTTCGATTACCGCATCAGCGACTGCAGCCGAGAAGAGCGCAATCGTCTTTGCCGCATCGTCGTTCGACGGAATAGGATGAGTGATGAAGCTAGGATTCGCATTAGAATCGACGAGCGCGACCACCGGGATATGCAAACGGCGTGACTCAGCGACCGCGATCGATTCCTTGGTAACGTCCACAATGAACACCAGTTCAGGCGGCTTGCGAAGATTACGCAGACCGCCAAGATTTGCCTCGAGCTTTTCGATCTGCCGTCCGATATTAAGCTTTTCTTTCTTGTTAAGCTTGACATCAGAGCTCTCGTCATTGGCTTTCGCAAGGAGGTCTTCCATGCGGCGCATGCGCTCAATAGACTTCTTCAGCGTTTGGAAATTACTCAAGGTCCCGCCCAGCCACCGCGTGGTAACAAAAGGAGCGCCACAGCGGGTAGCGTGATGTACGATAGTTTCACGAGCCTGAAGTTTGGTGCCAACAAAGAGCACGTTTCCGCCGAGAGCGCAGACGTCGACAATCGCCTTTCGCGCCTTTTCCCAGCGCGCGACCGTCTGATCCAGATTGATGATGTGAATCTTATTCTTCTCGCCGTATAGGAACGGGAGCATTTTGGGATTCCACTTGTCGCTTTGGTGACCATAGTGCGCACCGGCTTCAAGAAGAGTCTTTACGTTGATACTGACTGGCGCTTCGGCGGCAGTATGAGAATTGGCACCAGCTGGTGCGCTCGTTTTATCCTGCGACATTTTTTCTCCGTCTTAGTTATTCCTCCCCAGCTACCGGCCGCTTAAGCTAATGCCAATATCGGCAACTTTAACGTCAGGCGGCCTAGCACTCTCACAGAAATACTGCGGAGACTAAGACCTTCGCGTAACAGGGTGTGGATTTTTAATTCAGCACTATCACTACCGTGCGTCGAAACGCATTTGTGATAGATGCATCTATCTTACAATTCGATAGCAACTTATAAAAATCGACCGAATAAGCATCCGGAGCACGATTTCAATCAATTTCTATCGGCGGCGAAGTATAACATAGTGAGCGAATACGGCAATAGATATGGGCAAAAGCTCAAATATAGGCGATTTTGTACGCCGCCGAACGGGTAAGTGATTGAAACGGATAGCATTAATCACGAATATCAATGATGAAAGATCTTAGCTATACAGTAAGCTGGCTATCTACTCGGCGCGCGACCTCTGGACGCTCATCCGGCTCGACAAAATCCATCGCGCTTCGAACCGAGGGAGCGGCAAGCCGTCCTAATTCAAAAAGAATTGCTCGAGCCAGTTCAGGGTCTTTCAGCGGATCTACGACATGCACAATCTGGCGACCAGCCTCAGCTTCGATGTCCGCTACACGACCGATAAAGTCGGTGCGTTCAACAATTTGATCAGCAACCCCGCCGAACCCCTTCAAAATCACAATCGATCCCTCGCCCGCAGATCTATGGGCAAGCCGCTGAATTTCGCGCTCAATATCCTCGCTCGAGAAGGTCGAGTCATGACCGCCGGCGTAAATAATAAGCTCGTCGGGAAATAGCTCGCCGAACTCGGCCGCGCGCCGCTCCTCGATGCTCTTAAGCGATCCGACCGCATCCTCACGAACTACGCCGCGTATCACCGGATGACTTGCTGGCACAAAAACCGTCAGAGTGTCGCCGCTCTCCTGCGCGCCTGAAACTACCAAAGCGCGCTGTCCGATCGCCCCGTCGCTGACCGCAATTGTTTCACCGGTATTCTCCGCGCCCCTGCGGCTCACTACTAATCCAACGCGCTGAAAATTGCTCGCCGCCTTACGCTCGACCGGTCGCAGAACCTCATCAATATCGTCGGCGCTTAGTATGTATGTTGAACCACGCTGCCGCGCGCTCCGCGACTCCGACCAGCTCGCGACTCCCTGAAAACCGTTAAACAATCCACTTGCCACCACGGCGCGAAAACGCTCAGTGGAGGAAGGATCGAGCGAAAGAGAGAAGCGCGTTACCGAGACGCCGGGCGTTGAGTCTTTAACGGCGCGCATTTGATCAAGTTCGTACGAGGTCGCCGCCGACGCACCGCGCGCATCTTGGTTTAAAAATTCCTGGCGCTGTGCTGTCATTGACCGCTCGAGCCTGCTTCGCTCCGACCAGCGCGCGCGAACCTCCGGGGCAACCGGAAGCTCCCACGTCGAAAAGTGAAACATCTGGTCGCTCACCAGACCATGCTGATCCATAGTTGCCCCGGTGCGTAGCGTGAAGCCGTCACGATCCCCCATGCGCATCGAAGGTTCGTTGAACGCGTTGACAATTGCCGTGATGTATTGGGTATCAGTATACTGCAGCTCAAGTAGAGAAACCCTACTCATAATCGGCGTGACGCCAGCTTTCATCGCGCAGACCACGTCCTTGACTGCGCGGTTCGGCGCGCGTGATTCAGGAATCTTTTGCTGAAAGTCGAGGGGCACCGTCCCGGGAGGGAAGTACAATTCAAAACCTGTAACCTCTCTTGCGCCATCGGGAGAATGCGACGCGTGAACTATCAGGCGGCCCCCCTGCTCGAGCGCCGTTTGAAAATACTCGACAGTGAAATCGTTGATCAGGAATCCACCCTTTTTGAACAAATTGGCGCCAGAGTCATTAGCGAATTCGCGCTCCGGAAGTGCTGACGCCTCAGCAATCTGCTCACACGCCGTCAAGTCGGCGTCGTCTAAATCGCTGGCCGATAATACTCGTACGTCCGGCGCTTCGGGGAATCGGCGAACGAATGAATTGATCCGCAGTTCGGCCGCTAAAGCGCTTAGCCCTGCGCTGATCTTAGTGCCCATTGAGGCTGTTCCATGCTCTGCGCTCGCCGAGATGTCGCGAATAGCGCCCGCAAGCTGTTCGAATCCCTCCGCAAGAGTAAGGGCATCTGCGGCGCTACGATGGCGGTGACCGGGAAGAAGATGCTGTAGCGTTCTAAAAACGTGATGATGCTCGGGGTGATGAAGAGCCAGGCGGCCGCACCATTCCCTGGTCTCCTCAAGCAGTCCCTTGCCCACCTGGTACATGGCCTTGTGCCTAAGCAGCGTTTGCTCAAACTCATCATCGGAATCAATCGCTTTACGTGAGCCTATTCCGCGAGTCAGCATAGCGTCATTACAAATCGCAGCTACTCCAGCGCTCTTGAATAGCTCAAATGAGCGCTGCACCGAGTCTACCAGCGCACTTTCGAGCTCATGCCCAATCCAGTTATGGCTGCGTTGCGGCTGCGTTTCCGGCACATCGTCACGGGAAAGGCGCTCAGCCGATGCCGCATATACATCGACGCTGAAGGCGTTCGGCATAGAATTCGGTGGAATCACGAGGTTGAGGTCGCTACGCTCTGCGGTTAAGAGGCGACACTGCCCTGTGGCGAAATCGGTCACCAATGATTGAACGCGAAAAAGCCGAGAACTGGAGGCGCCCGGAACCGCTTCCACCGCCAAGATTTCCTCCAGAGCGACTCGGATACCTTTCTGATCTCTGTATTGAATCACCGCTCCAGCAGTTAACGTTTCCCATCGCGGAGAGAGTTCTGGAAAATCTCCGATATGCCTCGGGCGAGCAAGCACTGTGCGCGTCGTGCCAAGGCGCTCCGCTTCTTCTGTCATCAACGTTAACGGTGTCACCTCATGCGCCCCGTTGGCATGCACGTGAAACACCTTGCGCTCGCCCGTATCTGATTCTGCGACCACGTACCGTTCTGAACCGCTGCGCACAATAGATCCAGGCGTTAGTATCATTGAGGGATCGAGCGCTCTCAGCGCCCCGGCGCTCGATGCACGTTTGGCCACATCTATTGCCGCGGTATTACCTGAGATATCAAGACGGCGCACATTCCGTGCGTTCGCCGACAACTTATCGTATTGGTCCAGAGTGAGCGCAGCGCATGTCAGCCTAGATCTTGTATGGGCGCTCCGCGTGACCAACGTAACCGAATAGGGGGAACTTGAAACTACCAGGTTCCAATTACTTCCGGTGGAAAAGCTCATACCCGGCAGGGGCAGTGGACGGGAATTATCCTGCTTAAGGCCGCCAGAAATATTCAATTCCTCTCTCAATTTAGGGAGCGGAATTCTGAAACGCTCCACGTG
>CAYTAW010000056.1:4942-12157 GCA_964435675.1 uncultured Bdellovibrionales bacterium | reverse complement strand
ATGGCAGGGTCATTAATTGATACGCGCGCGAATAAATGCCGAGAGCCGCGGGCCCCAGTAATCGTCCGACGACGAAATTGTCTCCATACAGGGCGGCGAAGCTCAGTAATCGACCAGCGCTGAATCCAAAACCTTTCGAGAGAAGATCGCGTATGGGCTGCCGCGCCAAACTCCAGCTCGTGTGCACAGGAATAAGGCGGCGGAAAAGGAATACGCGGACAAGACGCAACGCGATCTGTGACGCTACCAGTGACCAAATTCCGAATCCGAGCAGCGCGCCGCCGATACCGATGACACCTGCGCCAAGAAAATACGAAGAGTTTTCTATCTTGGCCATTTCTTTAAAGCGCAGTTCGCGCTGCAAAGTGCTGTCAGGAACGACGGCAAAGCCGTCGACGATGAAGATTATGCTTAGTGCACGAATGACCGCGACCAGATCGGGTTCGCGAAAGAAAGCCGCAATTGGGGGCGCTACTAATGAAAAAATCAGAGCGATTATGACTCCGAGAATTACCGCCATCGTATTGCCGACATCGAGATGGGCTTGATCGAGTTTTTCCCTCTGCACGAGTGCAGGGCCGACGCCCAGTTGGCCAAGGCGTTCAGCAATATTGGTGAAGATAAGGGCGATACCGAGAATACCAAACGCGCGCGGTTCAAGAATGTGCGAAAGCACGCTGACAATCGCCAGTTGAAGAGCTGCGTATAAGCCAGCCGAAAAATACGACCACCCCAACCCTTGGAATACATTGCGAGAAAGAGATTTTTTTGGTTCGGAAGACGGCTGAGTCATGCTTGAAATGTTTTCGCAGAAAATGGGGGAAAAGGCCAGGACTGAACTCTGCTGTGGGTGAGGGGGGTAAGCCTTGGCCGAAGTGCCAGTTCGCGGAAATCAGTCAAGGGGCAGACTGCCTCTCGGTAGTCAAATCAGCGACCGTAGAATCTCCTTCGCGAGTGCAAGATATTCATACGCAATCGTCGTTCGTCCTCTTCGGGTCGACCACCACCATGCGAGTCCTGGATCACGCGCGGCAATCATGATGCCGGTCATGGAACGAGCTCTCCGCTTCCATATTAGGCTGGCACGGCGTGAATGCGAGGCTGATGTCACTATCAGAACTTTATTGGCGCGTTGAGCAGCGAGATGTTTTGAGAGCACTCCGATTTCACCTGAGGTATCTTCGATACCCGGGCATGATGTCATATCGATGGCCTCATCGCTGACTCCGTTGCGGTGGAGAAACATGCGAAAGTTTTTGCCGTACGGTATCCAGCCTTCTTTGTGGTACCACCACCGTTTCCATCCTCTGACTTCAAAGCCGTCACAGAAAATGATTTTTGGCGCCATTCCCTGCCTATAGAGGTTGTGTGCGAGTTCAATCCGTTCGAGAGATACGCCCCCAAGAAGGACGACAATTGCGTCGCTGGGAACCGGCTTCTCGCGGACCACGAGTAGGCGCACTAATTTAGACGAAGGCTGGGTGAACAGTGGCAGCGCCGCAGCCGCCGCTATAATGACCGCTCCGCAGATACAGATTAATTTAAAGCGTATTCGCAGTTTTTGGGTCATATCTTCACTATTCGGCGGCAGTCAAGAAAGAATGATTTTATTCCCAGGATGCGCAGTCAAGGCCGAGACATTTTTTCAATGCTATAGTAGCGTATCAATGAGTTATGGCAATAAGTACCGCAATGCCCAAACCGCTAGCTCTCTTTGGCGGATTGGTCGGCTTTATTATCTTTTTATCGGTTACGTTTTTTACGAGCGTGGTCGATTTGGCGCTTGGACGTGCCGGCGTTATGCCGATGCAGCCGACCTTCCTTGCGCTCGTGCTGTTGGCAATTATCGCGGTAATCGTTTTTCTTCAAGCCGCGGCGCGTCCGGCCCTTTGGAGTGCGCTCTCAAAGGCGCTCGTGGCGAGTACTCCGCAGTTTGTCTGTTATGTAATTGTGGCGGCGGTTGCCCTTCTCGGCGCCGCTTTGCCAGGCGCGTATTGGATTGATAACGGCAAATGGATTTTGTTGATACCGTATGGATTTCTTATCTGGTTTTGCACATTAGTTATCGCGTCGAATCCAAACTACCGGAAATGGGCGCATGCGGGCCTTGTGGGTGGCTTCATTCTGCTCTGCGGATCCGTAATCTACGAAATATTCTTTCCGGCGACTTTTTCTAATCTAAATGAACGCGCCTCGGGATTCGCGGGCAATTCAAATTTTGGCGCGTTGTGCACGTGCATGCTCTGCGCAACGGTTCTCCACTATGGAAGGGGAGGCAGGCGAGTGGCCGATCTGGTGCTGCTCGGCATGACGGCCATTGCCGTATTGGCAACGCAATCGCGAAGCGGCATGGCGGAGTATGCGATTCTGCTCATGTTCTGGATTTGGTCGTGTTTGACCGACAAGAATTTTTCGGTGCGTGAAGCTTTGCGGCTAATGTTGTTGGTCCTGATAACGCTCGTGGTGATGACCGTTCTATTTTCGCTGGTTCTCAAAGGTAGTTTGCTCTTCTCTGGAGAGGGCAATCGGATTGCGCGAATCCTCTCGGGTAAAACGGTTGATGACGGTTCGGGCGACGAACGTGTCGGCGCGGCGCTCAATGCGCTGCGGCTGGTTTCCGAGGCGCCCATTCTTGGTCACGGAACAGGGCACACGCGCACGATGCCCGTTTTGCCGCATAATCAATACTTGCAGCAGTGGGTGAACAACGGATTAGTCGGGCTGCTGGCCTACATTTGCATGCTGCTTTCCGGGCTCTTTAGTTTTGGCCGATCGCGCTATCTTGCCGGGGCGGCTTTTATCTCGATTGTCATTGTTGGTAGTGTATTTAGTCATAATATTCTTGATCAGCGCACTTTTATCATGAGTTTTGCCATATTGATTGTCAGTTGCGCTGCAGATAAAGCAGAACGCGCTGAGAAAGAAAAATTGGCTTTCAGCTAAGGCATTCCTTCTATGTTCTCCGTCTGAATTCACGGTGGTGTGCTTCGGCAGTCGGTCTGGTTCTCTTGATCGAGTTGCGCATGGCGTCCTATGCTGGCGTCATGCGTCAGACTCGATCGCTTACCCCTCAAATAATGGGGGTGCTCAATATCACTCCCGATTCTTTTAGTGACGGCGGCCTCCACTCCTCTGCGGAGAGCGCCGTTCAACACGGAGAGATGCTGATTGCGGATGGCGCCGCGATAATCGATATCGGCGGCGAAGCGACGGGGCCCGGCAGCGCGCCGTGTAGCGCCGATACCGAGTGGGGGCGGATATCGCTCGCGGTTGAATCGCTCGCGACGCGGTATTCGGTTTCGGTTGATACCTACAAATCAACGATTGCAGAGCGCGCGCTGCGCGTCGGCGCGAAAATCATTAATGATATCTCCGGACTTCGGCACGACCATGCGATGGCCGCGATAGTTCGCGAGCACGGGGCATCGGTGGTGATAATGTTCTCTAAAGAAGCCGGGGCGCGCCCACACGTAAGCGATCTGCCCGGAAATTACACGAATGTTCTCTCGGCAATTAGCGATTTCTTCAGCGAACGAATTGACTATGCGCTCGCTGCAGGTCTTGCCGAAGCGCAGATTATACTGGACCCGGGGCTCGGCCGATATATCAGTGAGCATGCCGAATATTCCTGGGAGATTCTCGGCGGACTTGCCAACCTCCGTCAAAAATTTCCGCGCAATCGATTTCTAATTGGTGCCTCGCGAAAGGGGTTTCTCGGGGGTGCCTTGCGCGATCGGGACCCGATATCGCAGCTCGTTGGGATTCATGCCGCACTCTCCGGCGCAGATGTTATTCGCACGCATAACGTTCGCATGGCTGCCGATTTTTTTGCGGTTTGGAACCGCTTAACCGAGCGCCGCTAACAGATTGCGGGCGTTTTTCTGAATTACGGGATGAACCCACTCGGGGTCGATTTCGCAGAGTGGGCCAAGAACGAAATCACGCTTATGCATTTCGGGATGGGGGAGTGTGAGCGAGGCACTGGAGATAACCCGATCGCCATAGGCAATCAGATCGAGATCTATGGTGCGTGCTCCCCACCGTTCCGCCCGAATCCGGCCGAGAGACTGCTCGATGCCAAGCAGACGCGTTAAACATTCATCGGGCGTGCATACGGTTTCGGCGATCCAGACTGCATTTAGATAGGGAGGTTGCGAGCCGGCCTCCTGCTCGGGCAATAGAAGCGCTTCGCTCTCAATCGGAGTTGAAGCGCGAACTATTGTGCCGATATTTTTATCGACGGCGGCAATTGCTGCCTCGGCGGTGGCGCGGCGATCACCCAGATTGGCGCCAAAGGCGATAATTATCTTTTCTTTCATGTGGTCGTCACTTTGCGTGGCATCTTAAAGTGCCGAGCTTTACATGAAAAACTTGAGAAGAGAAGCGGAAGGGGATTATTATTACCCTCTATGGAAGCCCCCGCTTTTTTAGAGTTGCCGCAGGCAGCGCGTGACGCGGCGATTGAAATGGATCGCTTAGCGGCTGCGCGCGTACCCTTTCTATTCTTGATAGATTTCGAGCTGGAAAAGCCGATCGTCGTCGAACTCGCCGCGGCGGCTGGACGCGGTATATGGTACCAATTTGGCGCTGCGACTAATTGGCGGCGCACGACCAGAACCGATGCTGTGCCCGACGCGACCATCGATATCATCGCCGATGAGGACCAGGGCGTCGCGCGCCGCGATCGCTACCGAAGGGCCTTCGAAGCCGTGCAGTTTCATCTAGCGCGTGGGGATATTTACCTGGTCAATTTGACGGGCCAGGTGCCGATATCAAGCACCGTTACACTGGCAGAGCTATTTGAGCGCGCCGATGCGCCATATAAATTGCTCGTCGCAGATCGCTTTGTCGTATTTTCCCCGGAGCCGTTCGTATCTATCCGCGCTGGTAGGATTTTTACCTTTCCGATGAAGGGTACGCGCCGTGCCGCCGCGTCCACGATCGATTCAGATGAGGAGCGGCTTCTTGCTGATCCTAAAGAAGCAGCGGAGCATGCGACGGTTGTTGATCTGCTAAGAAACGATTTAAGCATGGTCGCTGAATCCGTATCAGTTGACCGATATAAATTCACCCAGCGTATCCACACGGCATCAGGAACGATTACGCAAACGAGTTCTCAGATTTCGGGAGTCCTGCCGGATGATTGGCGAGAACGATTGGGCACTATTATTTGTACGCTGCTACCTGCGGGGTCCGTCTCGGGCGCCCCGAAGCGCGAAGCGCGTCGCATTATCGCGCAATCTGAACAAGCCCCGCGTGGTTATTATACCGGCGTCGCCGGTATTTTTGACGGACAGTGTTTCGATAGCGCAGTGCTGATTCGGTATATAGAGAACTGCGGCGGGGAGCTGTTTTTCAGAAGCGGCGGCGGTATCACGGTGCGCAGCCGTATCGAGGATGAGTATCGTGAGATGTTGCTGAAGGCGGCGCTTCCCGTGCCGGCCGCGGCTATTGTGGGCCAAATTGATGCTGTTTGAGACGATTAGAATCGAGAATGGAGCACCGCTTGCGGTTGAGTTTCACGAGCGGCGACTTAATCGCTCTCGGGAAATGCTCGGCCTTGGCGGTACCCCGATTAGTCTCGCGACTGCAATCTCGGTTCCTGAAGCGTACCGTGTCGGGATTGTGCGCTGCCGCATCGATGCCGCGGAGCGGATAGAACGTGTCATATTTTCTCATTACCACCTCCCTGTCGTCGAGCGCTTGAAGGTCGTGGAAGCTCCGATCGAGTATGGGCATAAGGCTGCTGATCGGTCCGAGATCGAGCAGTTGGTTCAAAAATACCCGGGCTATGATGATCTTCTTATCTCGCGCGGCGGTTGGCTCAGCGACGCAACTATTGCGAATATTGCGTTGGAGCAGGATGGCCGATGGTATACGCCGGATTCTCCGCTCTTGGCGGGAACTGTACGTGAACGCTTGTTAAGGGACAACGTATTAGAGGCGCGGCCAATTCACCGCAGCCAATTAGGTGATTATCGGCGCATTGCGCTAATAAATGCGCTCAGGCTTTTTGTGCCAGAATCCGCACTACCGACCTCCGCCGTCGAAAACTAAGTCGGATATTAGTAATTAAATCGAGCAGTCAAAAATACTGCTCGCGAAGGTGAGAGGATGTCGTCAAATCCCGTGGTCTGATTCAGTGTGTAACTCTTGTCGAGTATGTTGCGCAGCTCAAGGCGCACGATACCTTTTCTGCCGGGGAGTCGGTAGCCCGCTCCTAGGTCAAAGTGCCAAAATGATTCTGAGGGGTCCGAAAAATCGACGGATCCTATGTCATTTTGGTAGCGCCAGAGCGCGCGCGAAAAAAGAATAAGACCGCTCGGATCGAAATACTTGATCGTTGCCGTGCTGCGTGAGTCCTCGATTCGCTCGAAGCTCTCGGGATCGGTGAATCTCTGTTTTGAATAACGGCTGTCGACACTCGCTACGAAACGGGTTGTCAGCACTTGAGAGAAATAACCGCGGACGAAATCCTGCTCCGCGTGATAATAGTTTGTTCCGTCGTAGAGTACGCTGTTCGAGGTGCTGGAGTCGGTATCGAAGTCGATGACGAATTCATTGGTCGTAAACGATAACGGTTCGATGATATGCCGGCGGCTCCATTCGATGCCGGTATAGGTGCTTTGCGGGATCTTCCAGTCGAGGCCAACCCCGTACTGGCGATTCTGCGTTCCCGAGAGATCGTTGAATCGCTGATTTATCCCGCCGACCATCGTTGGCTCGATTGATACCTGATCTTCGAGCACGCTTTTGCGGAGACCTTCCGAGTAGCTGCTGCGCACCGTCAGATTATCAATCGGGTTCGCGACCAGCCCGAATTTGGGTGATAGGCGGTGCTGATTTTGCGTCCCCTGAGTGAAGGAGGGGATTTCGCGCAGCTCTTGTTCGACCGCTTCGTACGCCATGCCGCCGGTCAAATGAAACCAATCGGTCAGATGCACGGTCTCGTAGCCGTAAAGCGAGTGCGACGTGAGCTGATTTTCCTGGCTGTTAGGAAGCTTGATGCCCTTACCAGTCAATTCGCCGAGACTGTCTTCGATAACCTGCGGATCATCGAAGCGATCGCTGTTGATGTTGATAATTGACGCGCCGATGATTGAACTGAGCCACTTGCTGTCAACGATAAGCTGACCTTCATTGAGCACCGACGTGAGATAGCTGTCGCGTGACCGATCTATTAGTACCGTATCGAGGATGGTGTCGGATTCGCCC
>CAYTAW010000056.1:0-4932 GCA_964435675.1 uncultured Bdellovibrionales bacterium | reverse complement strand
GAGTAGATGCCGTAGGGCGACGGACATTCGTCCGCGCCGAACTGCGAGCCGTTGTCAAAGCTGCGCATCATTGATGAGTTCAGTATGCCAATGGTTCCCGGCGCGAAGGTATGCAGGGCTCCGAGATTGACCCCGTAACGCTTCAAATCGACATCCTGCTCGAAGGCGTTTGTATCTCGCGTGCGGATGAATTGGCCGGTAGTGGAGAGCGAGAATCGGTCGCGCCAATTGGGCTGGTACTGGAGCATCGAGCCGATGCGGTAATCCTGGTTTGAATTTCCTTGATTCGTCCCGTCACGATTTACGGCGCCGGCGGAGAACGAGTAGCCGAAGTTATTGTCTTTGCCCGCAACAAGCAGAGCCGGAGCATAGAGATCGTCGAAACTGGTGAAGTCACCCCCAAAGGCGAAGCGCGTCTGGTCGCGTTCGAAAAGCGCGCTATATTCATTCAGTGTGACGTTTCCACTAACGCTATCAAATAAGTTTAAGCTGAGCGGTGCCATTAGATCCGAAATGCGGCGCTCGGAAAAAGATGCGTCTGCGAGGAAGATGGTGTCTTGTGTGTCGGCGAGCAGCCGGTGTGCCGAGAAGTTGCTATACTGCTTGTTGATCGATTTAATCGCTTCGATTCGACCGGCATCGGCGAATCCAAGTTCGTTGAATACGCGAGCCAAATTTGCGCTGCGAATCGCGGAGTCCTGATCGAGCAGAAATGACGAGCGAAAAATGGCGCGGTTGTCGTTTCGAGAAATCGATTCTTCAATGTCGCCCAACGCCTCCACGGGCCGGTTTTGGGCGATGCGGCTATAGCTGCGGTAAATCCATGGCGTTGGATCGTTCGGATCGAGCTCAATCGCTTGCGCGTATTCATTCTCGGCGGCGCCTTCGCGCGTAGCTTCGGAAAAGCTCTTTCCGAGGTAGCTGCGCAGCATGCTATTTTTGGGATCGAGCAGCACCGCTTGCTGGAAATATTCTATGCCTTGGTTCTGATTGCCCTCGACAGTTTCGAGAAGGCCGCTTCCCAGAAACCCAAGCGCCGCGGAAGAGTCGCTTTTTCGGGCAATGTGGAAATCGCTTTCCGCGCTATGGCGATCTCCTTTGGCTAAATTGATAAAGCCCGCTATGGCATGCGCATATCCGGAATTGCCACGCGCTAAGCTTTGCTTGATGTATTCATCGGCCAAATCAATTTCGCCCGCGGCAAGCGCCAGCTCCGCCTTGCGCGTCATCAAATTTACCGCGTCGGGGAATTTGTCGATGGCGCGATCGAGAAATTCGACGGCGCGTGGAATGTCCCGCTCTGCTTGCGCCACAAGCGACTGTACGGAAAGCGCCGAATAGTTGGAGTCCGACACGCTGCCCTCGATAATTTTGCGAGCCCCCGGCGCATCTCCGTTCGAAAGCGCGGCGAGTGCCAACGAGGCTCTTGCGCTCTCCGCAAGTTGTGCTTGAGCGGAAGCCTGAAGCGGTTCGAGGAGCGCCTGACCACGGGTAATTTCTCCGGCGCTCAGCGCAGCGCGGCCGGCGAGCAGCGCCAGTTCGGGTGTCTCGGGCTTCTCGCCGACGGCATTTAACGCACCGCCATAGTTTTGCTCATTCGCGAGTCCGGCTGCCTCGGCGAAGCGTTGCATCCAAGCGGGCAGCGAGCGAGTATCTATTTTTTCTTGGTTTTCGATTGCGGTGAGAAGCGCGCTGAATCTTTGATCTTGTTCTTGATGCCGGTAATCGCTCCAATTGCCGAGAAACGGAATCTGTACCAACCACTGAACAGTATCGGGAAGGCTGATGAGCAGCTGCTTTACCGGCGCCTCACCTTTTTTAACGCGCGCTCCTTCTCCTTTTCCAAGCAGCGCACTGCCGTAGCTGTTGCTGAGTTCTACCGTTCCTTCGAACACCGCAACCGTTGTTTCTCTGCTTCCGGCTGCAATGCTGAACTCAGTGCCGCGCATCGCCGCGCTCACTGTCGGCGTATGTATCTCCGGGTAGCGCGTGGGCGAGCGGCTGAAGAAGTATGCACTACCCTCTGCGATATCGACTTTGTTTGCTTGATCGCCGGCCGTGAATGTCATCGTCGCTTTGCTTCCCAAGCGCACGAAGCCGCCATCTTGGAATTGCAGTCCGAGTCTTCCTTGATCGCCGACTTTTATGGAGTCTCCGGAAAACAGGCCGTCGCCTACTGCGGCGGGCTTTGAGGAAGTCTCGCCCTTTTTAGTCACTGCAGCGGTTCCATCGAGAGAGAAGACCGTGGCTATTGGCGCGTCCGTTTGGGCGAATGCCTGCGAAGAGAGAAGTATGAGTGAAAGAGGGAGAACGAGCGCTCGAAGGGCAAATAACAGGGGGTTTTTATAACTCATGGTAATCGACTATAAATAATTGTCACCCTGAGTGTCGAGAACAATGAAGAGCCTTGCAATCAAATCCCTACTTGCCCTGTTGATCGCGTTCGTGACGGCGTTTATATCCAGTCTTCAGCTCTGTCAAAATATAGAATTATCGCTTGCGGATCTCTGGTTTAATCTGCGCGGAAAAATCGCGCCTCCGAAGCAGGTGGCGGTGCTTGCTATCGATGAGCGTAGCTATGATCAGCTGAAAGTCCCGCTGGATCAGGCGTGGCCGCGGATGCTGCACGCGGAGTTGCTCGAACGTTTGGCAGACTATGGCGTCAAGCGCGTCGTCTTCGATATCTTATTCATTGATCCGTCGGCAAACAGTGAAGCCGATCGCCGATTTGCGCAGGCAATCGCTAAGGTTCCGACCGTGCTCGGCGTCGAAGCGTCAACGCAGCAGGTGAGCGGGGCCGGGGGTTCCTATGTGATCGAGGACGTGCTTTCGCCGTTCGAACCGTTTCGCAAGGCCGCGACAGGAACGGGGTTAGTTGGATTGCCCAGCGACTCTGGTATGATTCGCCGCTTTTTGACGGCGCGCAGCGAGCAGACGGCTGAAATTCCATCGCTTGCCGAAGCGGGCGCTGGCGTGTCGCCGGCTGATGGTACGGCCAAGCCGGGCGAACGCGATCTGATTAATTATTACGGCGCGCCGCGTACACTGCCGATTTTTTCCTATTATCAAGTGCTCGATCAGGAAAAAAGCCTGCCCAAGCAGATGCTCGAGGGTAAAACAGTTTATATAGGTCTGTTGCTCCGGACTGATATCGGACCGGCGCAAAAGGATATTTTCGCCTCGCCTTTTGGCGGCAATATTTTCGGCGTTGAGGTTCATGCGACCGCTGCCGCAAACTTGTTGGATAAATCCTGGATACGCCGCGCCTCCGCATTGAGTGAATGCCTTTGGTCGGCGCTCTTCGTTGCTATAATAACGGTGGTTTTACTATCGGTCAGTCCGATTATCGGTGCCTTAATAGTTATCGCAGTGGCGCTCGTCTGGGCTGGTGGCTCGCTCTTTCTCTTTCACGCAGGTTATTTTCTTCCCGGTGTAGTGCCGGTGACGATGATAGCGCCACTGGTGTTGCTGGCTGCTACGCTCTACTACTATTTTGTCGTGCGCCGCTCGGAGCAAGCGATTCGCAGTAATTTCGAGCTGTACCTTTCTCCAGAGACGGTCAAAAGTTTGAAAGATTCTGGCAGCGCGAGTCTGGGCGGCGAGAAGCTTTGGGCGACCGCGCTCTTTACCGATATTGAGGGTTTCACGGGTATAACCGAAGAGATGCCGGCTGAGCGCGTGGCGCAAATGCTCAACGATTACTTTACCGAGGTGATGGACGTCGTCTTTCGCAATCAGGGAACATTAATCAAATTTATCGGTGACGCGGTGTTCGTTATTTGGGGAGCTCCGCTTAAGATAGCCAATCATGCGGAGCGGGCAGTTCAGACTGCCCTCGCGATTGATGCCGAGGTGCGGCGTTTTAACGAATCGCGCCGATTTCCCGCTCTGTTGACTCGAATCGGTGTAAATACGGGACCGATGCTTGTCGGCAATCTCGGTTCCAAGAAGAGATTCGATTACACGGCAATCGGAGATTCGGTGAATCTGGCGAGCCGCATCGAGGGGATAAACAAATATCTCGGCACGTCGGTGCTATTTAGCGAAGCGACGCGGCGTGACGCAGGCGATGCCGTTCAATCGATTCACGTCGGCGCGGTCCAGGTCGTCGGAAAGAAAGAAACGATTAAATTGTACACTGCGTATGCCGATCCAATTAGCGGCGGGCAGCGCGAAGTATGGGCTGGAGCGCTCGATTCGTTCGCCCATCGCCGCTGGCAAGAGGCGCGCACAAAATTTGAAGAGATTCGGCGTGGCGTTTCGCAACTCGCGCCGGTTGCCGAACGTTATATCGGCTTTATAAGCGATTTTGAGCAGTCTGCCCCCGGTGAGGGGTGGAGCGGCGAGCTGGTCTTTAAAGAAAAGTAAGTCGAAACTCTCGCCTGCCACTATGCTATGGTTTAGTATCGGCCTACCCGGAAATCGCTGCTTTTTTGAGGGGCGCATGAGAATACATTTTGGCCGCACTGTTAATCTGCTTCTGGCGCTGGTACTTGCAGCTTCGGCCGTGCGCGCGCTGTATGCGGATGTTGTTTCAGGCCTCGCCAATCAACTTTCAATTTCCACTTCGAATGGTGCACCCGATGGAAGCAGCGGTACTCCTGCGGTGCCGATAAACGGCGGAATAGTGGTTTTTAATTCGAACGCAAGCAATCTTGTTTCGGATGACACGAACAAATTTGCGGATATTTTTGCCCGTGATCTGACAACCGGTGCCATTACGCGCATCAATGTTAGTTCGAGTAATCAGCAGTCACGCGGAAGAATTTCAAACGGTCAATCGATAAGTCCCATCACTCCCAACGGATTCTATGCGATTGCCTACTCCTCCGATGCAACCAATTTAGGCACGGTTGATGATTCTGCATCATTTTCCGATATTTTTCTGCGTGTACCGAGCATTGGGTTGACAGATGTGGTCACGGTTACTGC
>CAYTAW010000055.1:0-12187 GCA_964435675.1 uncultured Bdellovibrionales bacterium | reverse complement strand
TGTGACTGGTGAGTCGCAATTGGTTGCCTATGTCGTGGCAAATCGCGCCCCTGTTCGAGACAGACTTCTCGTAATCCGGCGAGCACTTCGAGCATATAAATCATATTCTTTCGTTGATCGATTCCGCCAACGTAAAGAATATTGGGACGTTTACGATCGATTTGCAGCGTCGTACAGAGGCGATCCAGATGCTCGGGCGCAACGGGATGGAAAAAATCCTCACTCACTCCTAACGGAGTAACGGAGATACGCTCCCACGGAATTCCAAGAAGGCGATTCACGTCCCTCCCGGTATTCTCGCTGATCACAAGCACCCGCTGCGCATTGCGAATGGCGCGCAGCTCTAGCCAGCGCGCTAAGTGAAACCGCCACGATGCGCTGGGATCTTCGTAGAGATCACGGCACACGATCGGAATCAGATCGAGGACGGTGATGAGGTACGGCATTGGCGACCACGAGGGCGCGTCCATCTGCGCAGGAAAATGCAGCGCGTCGAAGCCAAGGTGCGAACCGCGTGATAGCTTGAGCGGATACACTATCTGCTGCCGGATGGTTTCCCGGCCGAGCGGCGCGCAGCGAATCAAACCGTCGAGCAGTTTCCCCGCTTTGAACTTGGTGTGGTCAAAGTAGCCGACAGCAACTTCGCTCTGAACCGCTCCCTGAAGGGGCTGATCGAAATAAGATTTCAGTTCCCTCACATATCGGCCAATTCCACGCTGGGCGTGTTCTTTGAAATCAGGATCGAGGGCGCTGGTATCGAGACCTATGCGAATGGGATGCATACGTTATCCCCCGTGCTGCGC
Organism: uncultured Bdellovibrionales bacterium; assembly: GCA_964435675.1. Lineage (GTDB taxonomy): Bacteria > Bdellovibrionota_C > UBA2361 > UBA2361 > CAYTAW01 > CAYTAW01. The sequence continues at coordinate 11,384 of CAYTAW010000055.1, read as the reverse complement.
CGCCGCGCCGGCCTTTTCGGGCAGATTGATAATCAAGTCTTGCACTCGCTGCACAAAGTGCTCGTAGGAAAGCTGCGCAACTCGCTCTTTACCGGCGGAAATCAATCGACCGCGCAACTCTTGGTCGCGGGCAACAATCCCGATGAGCTCGGCTATCTCCGCATGGCGTTTCTCCCTCACAATGATGCCGCCTGCGCCCACCGTATCGGCTATCGCGGAAGAATCAAACGCAATAACCGGAAGTTCGAAATGCATCGCTTCGATTAACGGAACGCAAAATCCTTCGTGCTCGCTCATGCAAATATATGCGTCCGCGCCCTCATAGAGCGCCCGCACTTCCCCATCAGAGAGCGAACCGACGAACTGCACGGCACCATCGACCTCAAGTTCGCGCGCCAGGCGCTTAAGCGAAAAAGAGTAGAGCTCCGTGTCGATATCGATGCCAACCAGCCACAACTTTGCCTGGGGCGAAACATGATAATGAAGAAAATGAAAAATTTTAATGATGTCTTCAATACACTTATTCGGCGCCAATCGACCGACATGCAAGAGATGTAGCGCCGGGTCGCCGGCAAGGAGCGATGCTATGCCCGGGTTGGCCGGCTCACTCCACCGCTTTGGATCAATCGGCAGCGGCAACACAGCAGCGTCGAAGCCGATTTTCTTGAGCTCTCCGGCGTTAAAAGCAGAATCGGCAAGAATGAGATCGGACGCGCCGCAGAGCTGCGGAAGCTCGGTCATTCCCTGGGTGATATCTTGGACAATGCGCGGATTAACGCCGCTGAACCAATGCGCGGGGGTCAGGTTATGATAAATAATTGCGCGCCGTGCGCGGTCGAGCGACAGATATAACGCGCTCAGCGGCGAACCGAGCGAAAGATGCAAAATAACCTCGCCTTCGAAGCCACTCGGAAATTCACGGTAGTCACGCGTTAACCCGCGGTACTTTGGATGCGTGTTGATCGCGAAAATCTCGGAATCGAGGCCGAGCTCATGAAAGGCGCGCTGTAGCGCAAGCACCTCTCCGGAGATCGCATCGCCATAGCTCAGCGTGTGCACCAATTGATGAATGACGCGCTTCATAGCAGCTCCGCAAATCCTTCGCGATATCGGTTAAAAATAAAAGTTCCGCCGAGCAGCGCAACGGCCACGGCAATAGAAAAAATCGCAAGCTGCTGCCCCGACGGCCACACTCCCTCAATCAATGCCTGGTGATAGAGCACGGTAATCGCGGCAAGTGGGTTCAGCTCCACGGTAAAACGGAATTTCTCCGGCACGGCCTGCGACGGATATACGATCTGGCAGAGGAAAAAAATCAGGGTCAAGACATTGGCAACAATGTGCTGCACATCGCGAAAAAACACATTGAGCGCCGAGAGCGCCAGCACCATGCCGAGAAGAAAAAGGAATTGTCCAATAATAATAAGCGGCAGGGCGGCAAGCGATGCGTGGAAGGTCATTCCGGCCGCGGCCATAAAAATAAACAAGAGCGGGATCGAAAGTAGAAAATTAACCAGCGTGGTCAGCACTGTCACCGCGGGAAGTATCTGCGGCGGGAACATCGACTTGGTAATCAAGTGCCCGCTGGCGACGATAGCGTTCGTGCCTTCTTGCAACGCGCTTGCCGACCAGATCCACGGCAAAAGGCCGGTAAAGAGGAAGATGGCGTAGTTTTCTACCGCAAAACTACGCATATAATACGTAAAGACCAGCGTATAGACGCCCATCAGGCAAAGCGGCGATAAAAACGACCAGAAAAAGCCCAGCAGCGAACCGCGGTAGCGCATGGAAAGGTGACGCACCACCAGCGCTCCGATCAACGCCCGGTATTTATAAAGCTGACGCATATCCTGAATAATCGAAGTCATGCCCCACCCGCTTGAAAATTCCACGAATGCGCCGGAACAATCACGCCAACCTGCTTGAATGGCGATCGCACAGCGAATGTCTTTGCCGATTTTTGATAATCATAGGGATAGCCATCATCACGATGAACCGCGACATCGAGCACGAACTGTCCGTCGAGCATTCCGAGGCGATCGATTACATACCGCACCGTTCCACTCTGCCCGAGCGTAGGAACAGCTACATCCTCAAGCGCTGTGTTCGAGCCGTGAATCATCAGTCCGTCACTGCGATGAATACCAATACCAAATACAGGCGCTGAAATCTGCTCATGAAATACGTACGATATCTCAACAGTCAAAGAATCTTCCGAGTGAAAAAGCGCATGTTCCTCGCCTCGCTCATTGAGCAGACGGACCTGCGAAATCTCAATTTCGCGGCTTCCCCACCGTTGCGGCTGAATCGAGTCGTCACGCAATTCTTCCGCCGTCTCAACGGCGTGCTCTTCAGTGGAGCTACTATGCGTTTCGGCGTCAATTATTTCACGCTCTTCTTTCTCTTCGATGAATTGCCGGTAATGATCGATGACACGGCGCGGATCGCCGCGATCTTTAACAATCCCGTGATCGATCCACACGACCTCATCACACCACCGTTCGACGGCATCCAAATCGTGACTGACCAATAATAACGTTTTCCCCCCTGCGCGAAGGCGCGTGATGCGCTCTTTACACTTGGCGACGAACGCCGCATCACCCACTGCGAGCACTTCGTCGACGAGCAGCAGATCAGGGTCGGTATGCACCGCCAGACTGAAGCCAAGGCGCATGAACATTCCGGAAGAATAGGTGCGAATCGGATCGTCGATCACATCGCGCAGCTCGGCAAAATCGACTATTTCATCGAAACGTTCCTCGATCTCTTTTTTGGTCAAACCATGCATTACTCCGCCGAGATAGAGATTTTCTCGTCCGGTGAAGTCAGGATGAAAGCCAGCCCCTAATTCAATCAGCGCGGCAACCCGACCGCTGACAGTGATTTTCCCGCTCGTCGGTTTATAAATTCCAGTGATCAGTTTAAGCAGCGTCGACTTACCCGAACCGTTCCGTCCGATAATACCGACCGACGATCCCTGGCGAATGCGCAGCGTCAAATCGGCGATGGCGTGGGTTACGACGCGGGCGCTAGACGCCGAGCGTCCGAAGTTGAGAAGCAAGGATTTAAAGGTCGAATACCCGCCCTTTAATGCGGTGCCGCGCTGAAATGACTTACAGAGATTTACGATATCGATTACATACTGCTGGCCCCGCGCACTGGCTGCGCGCGAATTATCGTGATCCATCTGCAATGCTTGGCCGCTCATTCCAACTCGAAGCCATCAATCAACTTGGACGCACCGTATAGATCTGCGAAAGATTGCTGTACCGTCCCTTGTCATCCATTCCGTAGCCGACAAACCAGTCGTCTCCCGTAAATGCGAAACCGTACCAATCTGGAGTAAATACCGATGTCTCATGCTTTCTCAAAATAAGCGCGGCCGATTTTACCGACTCAGCGCCCTGTGCGACTAAATAGGCGACCAACTTATCGAGTGTACGTCCTGAATCGCAGATATCGTCAACGAGCAAGACATGCCGACCGGCGACGGCGACGCCATCGAGGTTAATGTAAAGCTCCGAGCGCGTCGCCGTATTCGATCCCTCTTCGTACGCGCGCGCGCGGCCAGGCGCAATTTGAAGCGAACAATTAATTTCACGCGTCAGATCGGCAAAGAAATAAATTCCACCGCGTAGCACCGGGATGGCGAGCACATCCTGTTTCGAGGTCAGCCCGGCAGCGGCGCACCACTGAGAAACTTCTCCGGCGATTCTCGTAACTTGAGTCCGGATTTCCGGCGCGCGATACGTTAAGCGGTAATGACTCGGTACAGGGATATTCTGAGGTGGCGACTGATCTTCCATATATTCCGTCAGGAAATCTAACGCTGCACTCCAACCGATGCAGGTCTGTGGGATGGCTCAGAGCGTACTATACAAAGGGAAAAATAACAAAGGGAACAATACATTAGCCGGGACCAGCCCGCTCCACTCCATGGCGGCGCAAATCAGCAAAAAACCCCGCAGAATCGACAAATCTGCACCCGCGCCATCCAGCTTCTTCGGCGGCGGTGACGTTCTCGAGCTTGTCGTCAAAAAAAAGAATTTCAGCACCAGTTACCCCGAGCGCCTCCTGTGCGGCTTGATATATTCGTGGATCGGGTTTTGAAAATCCGAGCAGGTGCGAAGCGAGTTTAGGCTCAAAATGCTTAAATACCGGATAGTGGGCGTTTAAGTGTTCCCAATGAATCGAGTTCGTGTTTGTCAGACAGGAGACCGTATAGTGCGTCGCCAACGCGGAAATAGCCGCGCACGTTTCCGCTTTTTCTCTGCCGAGAACGGCATTAACCGCGACTGTAAGTTCCATGTCGGTGAGCTCCGCTCCCGCAGCGCCTCTCAGATTCTCGAATAGCTGGCGCTCCGACACGATTCCGCACGAACCCTCGTAGTCGGCAAAGCGGCGGATGACTTCATCGCGGTTGGCACGCGCTCGCTCCGAGGCCAAGGAAGGAAGCGCCGCGAAAAATTGCCCGAAATCAACATCAATAACCACCCCGCCGACGTCAAATACGATGCATTTAATGCTCATACCTTCTTTCCCTTCGTCTGCGCCGATACGAATCTCGCGATTGGACCTGTGATAATCTGATTACCGCGCTGGTTTGGATGACACCAATCGAAAAATAGCGTTTCTGTGCGATGCTCGCGCTCAATCGGAAGAAGCGACAGCAGCGGCACTTGGTGACGGGCAAGGATGTCCGCAAGCATGCGCTGCGGCGTATCTTCAACAAATTCCGCTTGCACTTGGTATATGACTGGCATAGCAACCACGGCCAGCGTTGCGCCGTTATCTTCAATGAGTTTTTTAAGCGAAATTAAATGCTCCTCGATTCCGGTCCACGAGTCATCCTGCCAGGCGCTGCCCCAATCGTACGGCGCTTCATGGACGAGCCGCATGAACGCATCCCGCTCTGTTTTCCAGGGCACCGCATCAACAAGCGCCATCCAGCCGAAGCGCTCCACGCGACTGTCGCTTAACCATTTGCGCACTTCAAGTTCACGCACGATAGATTCCCAGACGATGCTGTGCTTTCTGAGCCAACCGCGCTTGGCACCGATTTCTCCGGCGTATCCCCACGCCGGCCGGCTATCATTAAGGTAAAAAGACAGCAGCACGAGTCGGGGATTAAGCCGACTGATTACCTCAGAAAGAAGCAGTGATTCTTCTTCGATGCCTGCATTTGAAAGACCCGCGTTTACCACTTCATATTTTCCAGCGGCAGCGGCATTTAACTCGCGCTCAACGAGAACGGGCAGCGTCTCATCTCTCGGCAAATAGTCTTGAACGACGATTGAATCACCGAGAAATACAACGCGGGACACCCCCGCGTCGGGACGCACGGAGCGTTCCGGATCACGAAGACCAAGGGAATTAGTTTTTATGTCGACATCGAGCTTTGAAACATAGTGGTTGTGAATCACCACATCGGTATTCGGTACGAGTCGCCTGCCACGCGGAGTGTATTCTATCAATACCTCGGGATCCGCTTCGAGCGATCCGCCGAGCGCGCTTACCGACTTGCGGGTTACATAGGTGAGGCCTTGACGCGCCACGTACTCGACGATGCCCAAACACACGAGCGTCGAAATGGTGAGTAGCGATATTCTGAGAAGAACGCCCTTCATAGGTACTATATACTGAGCGCAGTTAAAATTTCCGTTTTATAACTGAATTTTCATCGCGAAGTATATCGCGGAGGCGCGCACGATTCGTTGACAATAATCAATTGGAGAGCGCGCCGCAATAAACGAATAATGACGCAAGCTCGCGCCAGCGCTGCCAATTTGGCCGATATTGAAAATAACCCAGGTAAAAGGTAGTTTAGGCGGCATGAAAGATAGGGACACGATTCGATACGACTGGACGATTGAGCAACTCAAGGGAATTTACAATCTCCCCTTTCCCGATCTTATATTCCGCGCACAGATAGCACACCGTCAATTTTTCTCGCCTAACATCGTGCAACGCTCGACGCTTCTCTCTATTAAGACCGGCGGCTGCTCAGAAAATTGCAAGTATTGTCCGCAATCCGCACATTACGATACCGGTCTCGAACGCCAAGGTCTGCTCCCTAAAGACGTCGTGCTTAAACACGCTCAAGAAGCGAAGGATCAAGGTTCGACCCGCTTTTGCATGGGGGCCGCTTGGCGCCAGATCAAGGACGGCAAAGATTTCGACGCGATCATCGAATTGGTCGAAGGCGTTCACGGCCTTGGTCTCGAAGTATGCTGCACGCTCGGCATGCTGACCGAATCACAAGCGAAGCGTCTCAAAGATGCCGGCTGCTACGCCTATAATCACAATCTCGACACGTCGCCAGAATATTATGGTGAGATCATCACTACGAGAACTTACAACGATCGTCTCGAAACACTGGAGCACGTGCGCAAGGCGGGGATGACCGTGTGCTGCGGTGGAATTGTCGGCATGGGCGAGTCGATAAACGATCGGCTCGGACTGCTTTCGCAGCTTGCGTCGCAAGATCCGCATCCCGAAAGCGTTCCGATTAATATGCTGATTCGCATCGAAGGCACGCCGCTCGAGAATGTCGCTCCCGTTGATCCGCTCGAGTTCGTGCGCCTGATTGCAACCGCAAAGATTGCAATGCCCGCATCAATGGTGCGCCTCTCAGCGGGACGGACCGAAATGAGCGAAGAGATGCAGGCGCTCTGCTTCTTGGCGGGCGCTAATTCGATTTTTGCCGGTGAAAAGCTTTTGACGGCTCCGAATCCAGGCGAAGACAAGGACAATGCATTGATGGCGAAGCTCGGCATGAGCTTTGTCGAGCAGGTTGGCGATCAAGCAGCCGAGCCGTGCGCTGCGAACGAGCAGCGCTGCGCTCATTAATCGAACGTTTTTAATTATTTCCCGTTATTTTGACAACTTCGACGACTAGCGTGTTAACCGAGCCACGCGGAATGGTAGTCGCGGCTGCGTGCGGGTGACAGGCATCAACGAATCCTCCAACCGCATTGGTAGCAGCCGGCAATATCTCGGTTAACGGCTTCCTTTCCCCTCGCTCGATTTCGGCAAGAAGCTCCGCGGTGACGCGCATTGAAACCTTATCCTCAGAGATAGAAATCGCACCGATTCCAGGGATTGACGGCGCGATCGGCTGGACGCCCAACACATACTGCACACCCGAAACCGCCCCGCTTTTAATCAGCTCTTCGCAGAGTAGTCCGACGGTCTTCACGCCGACCCGTTCGAATTCGCCGCCAAGCACAAACCAGCACAGATCCGCTATCCGGTGTAATTCTACGGTCGATAAAAATTTTGATATCAATTCATCGAATCGCTTCTGATACTCGACACCACAGGTGTCCACTTCGATTCCCCAGCCATCGACTAATCCTTTTACCGCACGGTCGCATCCTCCAAAAAAATAGCCAACACTACCCAACGCGTTGACCGCAGACACGATGCGCTTGAGCGGATAATTGTTTTTTCCGCCGATAACAATTTCGCTTTCAACAGATATCTGCCCCGCCGCACGAGCGTCTTCCAGCACAATCTTGTTTAGTCCACGCACCTCAGCCGGCGCCCCGAGCTGCCCATCGCCCTGAATACCCACAAGCGCTATCCAGGCGAGATCGCTGTTCCACTCATTCAGCGCCCGTGCAAAAAGATAGCAGACCGTCGAGGCGGTACATTCGCTTCGCCCAGAAACATTGTGGAGAAGCGGGTTGACCAAATGAATTTCGTTTGAATCGACGGGAAGAATCTGATGATGATCGAGAATTAATACCGAAAGTTCTTTTGGCCGCATTTCCTCAATTGTCGGCAACATTCCACTAGAAAAATCGGTAAGGACAAGCACCGTATCGCGACACTCATCAATCGACTCGATCACGCTCTTCAATGCGGCTGGATACGGTTTCTCTAACGCAATGCGCCGCACCCGCTTCTGAGCGCGGTTGAAGGCACTAAATAAAATCGCCCCCGAACTAAGGCCATCGGCGTCATTGTGGTGGATCAGCACGACCTCTTTGGCCGGCAAAGCACAGAACCACCGAGCGGCGGCATCAACAGAAGCAAGAAATGGGTTATGGGGTTCAGCGGGCATTTCGATTAAAGGTCTAAACCAGCTATCATCAACTTACCATACATCAGTTATAACCTATTAAATTCGCTCAACAACATGGAACCACTTGTCGCCCCAAGATGAACAGTTGTTCTAAAAAGTGCCTTTGTTTGCACGATCTCTTAACAAGTACGGATATCTCTTATTAGGTTCAAGTAAAAGGCGAACTCTCGAAATCGGTTTTTGGAGTTTTTGTGGGTCTATATCAAAATAACGCGCGACCAGTAGATTTGCGCCAGAATAACGGCCCGTCGACCGACGACTTCCGCAGTGCGCGCACCAGTATGGTTGATGCTCACATGGATGATTTTCGACGAGAACAATCTCGCCGTCGAGTTGAAGTGACCGCCGCCCCAACGTCCCTCCCAACGTCGGTAGATGCGGCGATTGAGGTTGCCGCGCAGGGCTTACGCGAGCAGGCTCGCCTCAAACTTGATGGAGATCGAACCGATCTCCCAATGAGCCGCGTCTTCGCGAAATATATCAGCGATAACCCAGATCAGGCGAAACATTTCGTCAACGGTTACGGCGAAGAACGGGGGTTCCAGCCTGTCGGAGCGGTCGAACGTGAGCGTGCGCAGCAGGCCTTTGAACGCGCCCGCGATAAAGCAGAAATACTTTTAGATCTTCATGAGGCGAGAGTACCGTATAACAGCCGCGATTTTCAAAAGGTGCTGCGCTCCTTCAGAGCAGCCAACGCCGAACTTCGTTCGCTGACCGGGGAAGCGATAGAAGAAGTTGCGCACACAAACTATTCCAACCAGAAGAACCGCGAACTACTCGCTGAGCAATTTAAGAAATTTGAGGGCGGAGAAATTATCGATCAGGCCGCAACGCGCGCGCAAGATAAGCGAATGCGCGAAGTAACGAAGTTTGAACTATCGGAAACCGATTCGTATTTGCGAACTGCGGAAGTTACTAAGCGTGGAGATGCGCTCGCATCGACTGCCCGCGGAGTATCGCTGGATGGTGGAAGATTCGCTGACCAGCATCGGCGTCACAAGCTAGACGTGGCAAACAATAGCATCGTCGAGCATGAGCAACGAATCGAGCGCGATAGGGTCGACAGACACCTCCAACACGCTGAGCGTCTCGCGGCTATCCCTGGTGTGCAAGTACGCCGTGATTCGCTTGCGGGACAGTTAAGAACGCGGGCGTGGGAGTCCAGAGTCGATAGCGATATCGCTCAAGCACTGCCGAGATACTCCACCTATGACGCCACCGGATCGGAAGCGCGTTATCAATCATCAGTGTCTGCAGCTCGTGAATAAAACATACAATATTTTTTAAATATCCCTAATGCTCCCGTCGCCAACTCGCTAAAGACTCTTGACGGTGCGATGAGACTGCAGGCCGAGGCAGAAACGAAACTCGCGGCCTCAAACGCGCCCGCATCGGGAACGCCAGAGCATACTAGACTGGAACAGTCGCTACAGCGGGCGGAAACAGCGATTGAACGAGCTGCGACCACTATTGCTGATAATGACAGGCAAATTCAACGCACCGTGAACGCCTTCGAACAAGCGAAAGCGCAAGGGAGGAAATACGGCCAAATTGATCCAACCACACATGCGCTCGTCGCTGAAACCTATCACGATCCCAGCACAGGGATTCAATATCGACAGCTCAGAGTATTACCTATAACGGCAGATCAGACCGCGACGCAACCGCTGAGCTACGATACGATTACCGAGCAAATTCAAGCACAGACTAATATCAGACGAATTGAACGAAAGGTAGTTTTAGATCTCGACGCCGCCAGAAGAGAGCAAGATAAAATCGAACAACAGCTTTCTACACCGCTACCCGATGACCAACGCACTATCCTAGCAGAACAAAAAGTCGCTGCGGAAGAACGCGTCAAGTCCGCCTGTTCGCAATATGTGTCCGAACAGACCAAAATAAACGAGATTCGCATCGCGCTACAAAGAGGAGAAAAATCAGCGGGATATGAATTCTACGATCCGAATTATTACAAAATTAAGGATTTCCCAATCCCTACCGGCACGGGACTCACACTGAACTCATTCCGCATTATTCCCAAAGATGCAGATGGCGCCGAAGTACCAACCCGGATAACTCCGACTTATGATGCAGCCTACGAAGAATTTAAAGTAGCGCGAGCAGGTCGACAATATTTCGCAGGAGCGGTGAACGCATTTAATAAGGGTGGCGAATTGGAATTGAAGAAATTCTTCGACGAGAAGCTTACCGAAGATAAACTCGCTGAACTCGGCCTCGATCGCAGTACCGTAATTGGCGCGGTTAGAGCGCACGCCAAAGAACGAGCTTCCCCTGAAAACAGGCCGCGAGGAAACGACGAGAAAATTAGACAATTTGCCGCATATTTGAGAACGCAGCTTAAATTAGACCAAGCTCTCGACAAACTTGACGATTAGTCTTTACCCTCGGTTTTTTTAAGACGCTTGGCCTGCTCGAGTAATCCTAACCAGCGATCGAATGAATCACTATTAAGCGCTTTAACGGGCCGAACAGTTACGCCTTGATGACTTACTGAACGCACCTGTTTATTCCTATGTACCGAGCTTCGACTCGCGGCAAGCGCCGCGCCGCGAGCAGTAGCTTCAACATTTTCTGAAATAGAAACTGAAAGTTCTCCGCAGCGAGCAATGTGGGAAAGCAAGAATCTACTTAACGATAATCCGCCCGAGACTGTCGCTCTGCACCGATTTGGAATTAGTCCTTCCTTTCTCAAACAGAGTATTTGGCGCACGACGAAATTCCCGATATTTTCCATCGCCGCACGCACATAATCTCCCTTAGAATTTCCATCCCATCCCGAACTTTGCGCCGGAAGCCCCTCAATCCAATCGGGAGATGCGGTGCCGCCTAGCGGCAAAAAAAGCGTGTTCGTTGCCCCACGCTGCACCGATTCTTCACAGAGCGAATCAATTTCAGCCGGCTCACTAATCATTCCCTGCCCAAGAAGATGATCGACTACCGATGCCCCCGCATTCACGATGCCCTCGATCAAATGAGAGAACCGCCTCTCGCTATTTTCGTCGTAGGAATGAAGAACGCTCGTAATAAATCCTGGAACGCGTCGGACTTTTGCCCCAACGAGCGGCACGAGCAGCGAAACAATCGATCCAAAATTAATGAAAATATCGGACTCATTCGCCTGCAGCCCAAGCAGCGCAGCCTGCTGATCGCCGAGCGCAGCGGTGATAGGCACCCCGCAGTAGCTCCCTCGATTTGCCGAAACCGCTTCAATCTTCGCAAGCCGGTCGGGGTCCACACCGAACAAACTGCAAAGTTCCGTATCCCATTGATGCTT
>CAYTAW010000054.1:5676-12227 GCA_964435675.1 uncultured Bdellovibrionales bacterium | reverse complement strand
CGTGCGCGGCGCAGCGCGCGCTAGGAGGGTGGGGGCCGACGGCAACCGGAAGCAACAATAATCAACCGATCGGAAATCGCGATGTGGTTGTCGCTAATAATATTTTTTACAATCCCGCCGGCTTCGTCAGCGGCTCGCAGCACATTGCGGTATATGGCGCGCGCACGCCGACCGCGTCTGGAATCCCCGCACCGCAATTCAGCGACAGCGGATTAAAAATCCAGGGAAACCTTTTTTGGAACGGCTCGAACTCGATGCCGATCGGAGTTGAGGATAGCGATCAGGGGTGTCAGAGCGGCAATGCCGACTGCAACCTAACTCAATTAACCGCTGACAACCGCTTCAACTCGTTCGAACCGGATTTTCAATCAGCTGCTGGAGCGGATTTTCGACCCGTACATTCGGGGCAGCTTGCCGCGATTTCGGCGCCAGCAATCGCAGATCTTCCGATACTCGACGGCACGCTTAACCCAATTGACGAAGGAGAACGATCAAATCAGGTGATACGCGAGTTTTCTGGTGCGGCGGTCGCGATCCGGCCGCCCGGCGCCTTTGCCGGTGCGTCGTCATCGATCACGCTTCCCGCATCGCCAGAAAACGACGGTACTACGCCCGATCCGGAAAATCAGAACGTGGCTCCGGCACTAAGTATTTCGAAGGTATCGGCAGCGCGGAGTAGAAAGAAAGTAAAAATTTCTCTGCAAGTTACCACCTCCGATAGCGACGGAATCGCCGGTGTGAGCGTAATCACCGTTGCGGGTACGAAAGAATTTCCCGCGGTCGCGCTACGAGCCTTGGGGCAGCGGTACGTTGGTACGGCCACAGTGAAGACGGCGGCAGCAAAAATTAAAGTACGAGTTACTTCGCGGGATGCTAAAGGAATGAGTACGGTTAAGTCTAAGTCAGTGACGGTGCGCTAGGCCGATCAGTGCAGCTCTGATTCGAGTCGGGCTTCCTCGTCTTTATCGAGTGGGGCCGGCGAACTTTCTTCGCTCTGGGAGCGGCTCTTAAGCCAGAAAAAGGCAAATAGTAAGGCAGCAAATAAAAATACCGCGGGCGCCGCCCAGGCAACGATACCAAACCCCTCGGCTTTAGGTGCCGCGCGAATCTCCTCGCCGAAATTGTCTATTAAGCTATCGATAATTCCCTGCGCATTCTCTCCGCCTGCGAGACGTTCGCGGATATTGTCAGTAAGCTGCGCCGCTTGTCCGCTTGGGCAATCCCGCAGCAGCCGGCCCGGACAATAGGGGCTCATGATTGAACCAGTGATACGCTCGGTCTCGGCGTTAACAGCGGCCTGGTCCGCGCAAAAACCAGATGCGGGGAATTGTGCCGCGCAGAGGATAAAAACGGAGAGTGCTGCAGCGAGCGATCTTCTCATATTAGCGCTCCTTCTTTGAGTCAGCGCTGCCATATTTGCCGAGATACTCGCGCATGGCGGGGACAAATTTTGCAAGATCCGGTGAGGCACTGCTTTCGAGGTATTCGATAACCTCGTAAATGGTTACGAGCGGCAAAATTGAAAGGTGCAGTTCGCGCTCCGCTTCTTCTTTCGCCGATGATCCGCCATCATTTCCCCGTTCACAGCGATCGAGTGAGATAATTACACCCTTGATTGCCACCTGATATTTCTCGCGCAGCACCGGCACCACTTCTCTGAGCGTTGTGCCCGCGGTGATTACGTCTTCGACGATAACGAGCGGCATACCCGGTTTGAGCGCGGTTCCCACCATGTCGCCGCCGTCGCCGTGTTCTTTGGTCTCTTTGCGATTGAAGGTGTAACCGATTGGATATTGATGCTTCTCCGCAAGCACTATGGCAGTGGAAACCGCAAGTGGTATGCCCTTGTACGCCGGGCCGAAAACCGTTTGGCATTCGCGGCCGAACGATGAGACGAGATGCTGCGCATAGTAGCCGGCAAGTCGGGAAATGCTCTCGCCGGTTCGAAACTGCGCCGAGTTGAAAAAATGAGGACTGATGCGCCCGGATTTGAGCGTGAACTCGCCAAAGCGCAGTGCGTCGGTTTCAATGACGAATTTTATAAAATCGCGTTGATAATCTTTCATGCAAGTCGATACTCCACTGCGTTAATTGTGAAGGTTTGCGCACTATCCTTCAATGCGGTTTTTATTCGCGCAAAACAGTAAACACGTCACGTATCCGAGGCGCGCGCTGCCGCGGTCACTTCGCCGGCCTTACTGGCCTCAGCGCTGTGCACGAGATCTCCTGTGGCGGGGATATCCGTGGCTTCCGCGGAAACGAGGGCGGTCAGGGTAAACGGAAGCCGCCCGTGGGAGTCGACTTTCTCGACCACTTCTTGGCCCACGTAGCAGCCTTTGGTGAAGGAAACTGCGTGCGTGAGACCCGATTCAAGGAAGATGCTCTCGTCATTTAGTTCTCCGGGGAATGCGGGTCTTTTCGCTTCGATTCTGAAGCGGAGCCGCTCGGTGGTGTCGAGTTCCTTAAACGATGCCTGGCGGAGCGAAGCGGTGATTACGGACAGCGCGGGTTCGTCACAGAGAACATCCACTCCAACTTCGGGCGAGCGCCGATGCGCGTACAAAATCCGTCCGTCGGCTACGACTGGTTGCCACTCGGGCAGCGTGGCGACCTCCGCTATGCCCAGTTCTTGTGCGGCCGTACTCGCGGCCGGTACGACATGAATCAAACGCAAATCGGCCCGCAGCCGGCATTCGACTCGATCCGCTACTTTATAGCGCAATAATATCTTTTCATTATCGCCGGCGTTGCCGCCATCACTAATAATATAAAATTCTTCAGCGGAGATTTTTAGTACGGTGCCAAAGAATTCGGTGCGGCCCTGTGGTGAGAGGGCGGCTGCGGCGAGACCGCGCTGGGGCTGAAGGTCTCGCACATTATTGCTTAAGCGAGCATTGAGATAGCGCGCGCAATCACGCCCAGTCAGTTGGAAAATAGACGCACTTTCAATGATAAAAAAGCTCGGCAGCATGACAGTCTGGTCCCCTATTGACGATTAGGGAACAATAACTGTTATTGAATAATTTTTCCAACTCGATTGAGGAAATCGGAGTCCCAAGTCCAATATATGACGAGCGCCCGTCCCTTAATGCGTTGCACAGGAAGGAAAGGATTTGTCCAGTATCGCGAATCTTTCGAGTGGTCACGATTATCACCGAGCAAGAGCACGTGTCCTTCGGGAACGGTCTGCGGTCCCCAGCTGTCGATTCCGCCTTCATCCCATCGTGCATACGGTTCTGCGAACTCGTGGTTGTTGATATAAACCTTGGCACCGACAACTTCCACGGTGTCTCCGGGAAGTCCGATCACGCGTTTAATGATATTTATTTTCGAATCGTCCTCACTGGTCGCCGGATCATCTTCACGGGTGAAGACCACGATGTCGCCGCGCTGCGGAAAAGCGAATTGGTAAACCGACTTGCTGAGAAATGGGAGGTGGATGCCATACGAAAGCTTGCTTACCAAAATATGATCGCCAATCTTGAGCGTGGGGATCATAGAACCGGAAGGAATCTTGAATGCTTCGACAACTGATGCGCGGAGGAAAAGCGCGACGACGATAAAAAGCGCCAACGTCTTGAAGAAAGACAGTATCTCCGACAATTCGGAATACTGACCGCGAAGCGCCGCTTGCTGCGTTCTGGTTCTTGCGACATTTCGTGATTTGCCGAACAACATGATGCTCAATAACCGGTTCTAAATAACAACTGCTCCACCCATACTCGCGGAAAATGGGGGAGGATACAACCTTCTAACCAAATAAAGTAGCGGATACCCCTCATAATGAGGGTAATCAACTGTTATAGGTACCGATTCAGCCTGCCTGGCCCCATTGGTCGTTGAGACGTGCGGGTTCGGCTGAGCGACTTTTCAGGTTCCCTCTAAGAGCTCCATTAAATGTTGTCGATGACTTGTCAATTCGCGGTGCAGCGGAGCAAAAACGGCGCGCGCTTTAAGGTAAGCGCCCTGGTCTAATTCCCAGCTAATTACTGGCGCGGGAAGTTTTAGTAGCAGTTCCCTGAAGGTGCGCTGGGAATTCAGCTCATACGGATACTTTTCAGAGATCGCCTCCACGCACTGCTCGAGTGTCGCGCCTCTTTTATGCATGTCGGCGACCGTCTTGCTCATTTCGTAAGCGCCATCCCTTCGTTCGAGCAGACGCGCGATTTCATAGTCTAGAAAAGTGATCTGCCGTCTGAGGAAGGCGTTGCTATCGAGAATTAGATCCATCTCGAGTTTGTGGGCGCGCGAAAATTCTTGGGCCGCTGCGGCTATGTTCTCGCGGATCTGTCCCGCATAACTCTTGAGGAAATACCAGACGAGCAAGCATTCGGAGCGCGCCGAGAGATACGACGGCGAGGTGATTTTATTGACAATGGTAAAAAGGCCGGCGCGCGTCAGTCGGTACGTCTGCTGAGACTTCTTAGGGAGCCGCTTGGCTTGCGCGTCGCTAACCAAATAATTCATGAAACGCAGTATCTGCGTATTGTGCATGTTGTAGATCGCCCCGCTACCGCCGAGCTGAATCCAGTTCGAAAATAATTCGGCGAAGAAACGGACTTCTTTCTGGCGAAAACCCTTTTCGCCCTCGGCGGTATGGGCAGCCAGCGCACCCATCCCAAAAAAGATTGGAAATTGGCTCATAGTTACAATGTAACTCCAATGTGTCAGGTATGCTAGGAGTAAATCACATAAAAATTAAATAGTTATATTTAGAAGATCGCAATTCGTTACTATGTAACAAGAGTTTGGTGGAGTACGCAGCGCCTTTGCCGGAGAATGGAGAGTAAAGGAGCTCAGGAGACACGCTATGTCGAAAACGTTGCCGTCATTTCTTGCCGCGCTGCGCCGGGCGCTTGATGCGCTAATAACGCCGCTGCAGAACCATCAGGCCTTACTGCACGCGTCGGTCGATGCGATAGGGCACCGGATACTCGAGATGCAGCGTGCCATCTCGGCCATTGAAGAAAGTGGCGATAAATTCGCCCAAAAGCTCAGCGCGTGCCGCGCCGAAGAGACCGCACTGAGTGCGGCTGCGCGTGAGGCCGGAGCGCGTGGCGAGCGTGAGCAGGCATATAGCGCGCTGCTGCGAAGGCGAGTCGTGCGTTCGACGATAGAAACCCTTGAATCTGAGTCCGTTTCAGCGCTCGAAATGATTCCGCCGCTCGAAGAGAAAATGAGACATATGCGTCGCGCCTACGAGATGCTCCAGGAGCGCGCAGCGCAATTCGCAGCGGCTGAATCGTGCGATGCGATTGAGACGGGAGCGGAGAGTGAGCTCCCGCGCCTCGAACGGGTTATCGAACGAGGTCTTATCGATCTCGATCACCTTCTGTTGGCAACCAAGCCGGCGAGTGCCCAGTTTGAAATTGCTGAAGATGAGCGCGCCGGCCTCGAAGAAGAGTTGAGACTTCTTCTGAGCGAGTCTGGTTCTCCGACTAACACCACTAAATAAATTTTAATTAAACGCGAGGTACGTATGGAACAGATGCATACAACTGAAAATAAGAACGAAGGCATATCGCGCGGCTTGGCCGTGTGTATGCAATGGCTCGGAACCGCATTTGCCGCGCTCGGCGCGCTTGTTCTGCTCTGCGAGCAGGTGCGCGCCGTTAATCCCCTGCAGCGATTTCACTGTTTTTCGGCGATAATCTCGGTCTGCGCGGCGCTTGGTTTTTTCCTCTCGGTGCGCCGGGAAGACCATAAAAATGCACGCATCCTGATAGCGATCTTCTTCGCCTGTCTCCCGGTTTTCTGGAGCCAGCTCGGCGCCGTCAGCTATGCCGCGCTTGTCGGCGTCTCGACCCTAGTGCCGTCATCGTTCCAAATGCCGCTCGTATCGAGCATGGGGTTTGGCGCGAGCATGGTGGTGGCGCTGGGGCTTATAATACCGCTGACCTATATCGCGGCGCGCATTTTGTTCCCGCGCTGCGCGTTTGAATCGGCGTCGGTTCTGACCGCCCTCGGCATGCTTTTTTTTATTCCAATTCGCACCGGCGCATTCGCTGAGGCGCTGCTGGCCTTTGCGGCGCTACTGGCACTTGTCCTCGAACGGGACTATTTCTCTCGTGACGAGCATCTGCAAACGGTTGAGTCGCGCTTAACTCGGGCCGTGCTTCTCTCGCTTCCTATGGTAATGATTGCACGTGCGATGTGCTACGGCGGCAGCTTTGCGGTTGACGCCGCTCGGTTGTTCGCGTTCGGCTCCTCAGTTTATTGGCTCGATTCGTGGTTCTCGAAAGGCGTGGGCTTTCGCACCTATACGTCGGATGCGTGTGTCGCTGCGGGCTTCATGGTGCTGACGCGCTACGCGGAGCCCTATGTAGATCCTTCGTTCTACCACGTCCTCCAGTATGCTGTGCCCGCAGCCTATTTTTCCCTGAATGCCACCCTACGCGGTAATCCGAACGCCTGGTATAAAACGGCGCTGGCAATTTTTATGCTCGGAAGCTCGTCCTATCGGAATGACCCAGTGTTTGCCGCCCAGGTATTGGCGGTCGCCGCAAGTGTTGGCGGGTTGATTGCGGCCGTACGCATGCGCAGCAGCGGTT
>CAYTAW010000054.1:0-5666 GCA_964435675.1 uncultured Bdellovibrionales bacterium | reverse complement strand
CTGTCGGCGGCATTTTTTCTAGTCAATTTTACATGGTTTATTGACCTGATATTGCGTTCGATGATTGAGTATCGGTGGTCGATCTTGATGATCCTTGGCATCGGATTGATATTCGGTTCGTCCTACGTCGAAAGCGGCATTAAGCGTGTCCGTAGCCGTTGGTCAACAGGTAAGTAATAGAAGGAGATATGGATTCCGTTCATCTTCTGAAAACGCGCCGCTTCCTCCCGTACTTCATTACGCAATTTGGAGGCGCGTTTAATGACAGTCTCATTCGGCGTAGCGTCGAGATGATGATTGTCTACCAGGGGATGAGCGGAAAACTTGAACCTGAGATGGCGGTCTTTGCGCTTGTCGCGATGTTCATGGCGCCGTTCTTCGTTTTCTCGGCGTTTGCCGGCTATCTGGCTGACAGCGGAAACAAAGAACGCATGGTGCAGATCATCAAGATTGTCGAATTGGGAATTGTTGCTCTTGCTGCGTATGGTCTCTACCAAGGAAGTCTCGCATGGTGCGCGCTTGCGATCGTCTGTCTCGGCACGCACTCGACGTTCTTCGGCCCCCTTAAGTTTTCGCTGCCGCCGCAGCACGTTGCCACCGAAGAGTTAATCGCCGCAAACGGCTTAATTGAAGCGGGAACGAACGCGGCGATATTGATCGGCACGATGCTCGGCAGCAGCTTGATTACGGCGCCGGGCGGCGTCTTTTTCGTTTCGGCTCTCGCTGTGGCGGCGGCGCTCGTCGGCATCCTGAGTAGTTTCCAAATTCCCGCCGCGCCGGCCGCCTCACAAGCGATCACCCGGCGCAGCACCATCGAACTGTTGCGCCGGATTTATCATGATAAAAATATTTGGCGGTTGACCCTCGGCATTTCGTGGTTTTGGACGCTCGGCGCGATTTTGATTTCGCTCTTTTCCCTGGTTGTGAAAGATCTGCTTGGAGCTCCCGAATCGAGCGTAACCATTTTCTTCGCGTTATTCTCAATCGGAATCGGCGTTGGCTCGATCTGCTGCAATCGGCTATTGAAGGGCGCCGTTGAGGCGACATGGGTTCCGCTTGCCGCGCTGGTAATGGCGGTCAGTCTATTTGTTTTTTATATTTTCGTGCCCGGTTCGGCGCATGCGCCAACGTCGACCGTTGCGCTGCTTCTTTCTATTCGTGGCTTCGGCATCTGTATCTCTTTGTTGACGCTTTCGGTAGCTGCCGGCGTGTATATCGTCCCGCTGTACGGCTTGCTGCAGCGTGGAACCACGGTCTATGAGCGTTCGCAAATTATCGCCGCGAATAATGTGCTCAATGCGGCCTTCATGGTCGGTGGCAGCGTGCTCTTTGCGCTGTTATTCGAAATCGGCGTCAGCGTTTCGTTCGCGCTTCTGATTCTTGCGGCGGTAAATGTGGCCGCGGCCATATTCGCCTGCTTTCTGCTTCCCGGCTCGCTGGTGCGCAGTGTGCTGCAGCTCGCCTTTCGAAGCCTTTTTCGCGCCCGCGCATCAGGGCTGGAAAATCTCGTCGCTGCTGGGCCGAAGGCGTTGATTATCGCAAATCATCTCTCGTTTCTCGACGCGGTAATGCTCGGCGCCTTTCTTCCTGAGAAGGTGACCTTTGCCGTGAACACTGAGGTCTCTCGTGAATGGTGGATGCGCCCGGCTATCTGGTGCCTCGATGTGATTCCAATTGATCCGGCAAATCCAATGGCCATTCGCGTATTGATCGATAAAGTAAAGAATAACGGGCGCGTCGTGATTTTTCCCGAAGGACGCATCACCGTAACGGGCGCATTGATGAAGGTGTATGAGGGCCCGGCGATGATTGCCGATAAAGCCGATGCGCCCCTCGTGCCGATTCGTCTCGATGGATTTCAATACACGATTTTTTCTAAGGTAACTGGATTGTTTCGTTGGAGGCTTTTTCCGCAGCTTTCCCTAACCGTATGTGAACCGACGCGGCTCAAGGTGCCGCCGGATTCGCGCGGACGGAAGCGTCGTGAAGCGCTCGGTATTGCACTCCACGATTTGATGACTGATCTAATGTATCGCACCAATTCGCGCGGACCGACGCTGCTGCACGCTATTCACAAAGTTTCGTCGATTGCCGGATCCTCCAAAGTGGTGGCGCGCGACGCGCTCGGCGGCTCGGTTACGCTCGGCGGATTGCTCAAGCGCAGTTACGTGATCAGCGAATCTGTTCCGCAAATTGCCGAACAGAGCTCGACGGTCGGACTGCTGCTGCCGAACGGCTTGCCGATGCTCCTTTTCTTTTTTGCATTTCATTGGAAGCGCAAAGTCCCCGCGCTGCTCAATTACTCGCATTCAATCGATCAGATGGAGGCTACCTGCGCTGTCGCCTCAGTGAAAATGGTTCTAACGTCGCGCAAGTTTGTGACGCTGGGAAAACTCGATACTCATGTCGCGCGCCTGAGCGAGAAAGGGGTGCGCTTTTACTATCTGGAAGACATAGCCGCAAAAATTGGCTGGCTCACCAAGCTACGCGGCGCGCTTTCGTTCTCTTTGCGCAAACTCAAGGCGGGTTTTGGCCTTGGCGAATTCATTCCGGGTGAGTCGAGTGACGGAGCGGTGGTGCTCTTTACCTCTGGTTCTGAAGGTACGCCGAAAGGCGTCGTTCTCAGTCAGTCGAATCTTTTGAATAACATCGATCAGGTAACTTCGACCGTACCGCTGATTCCGACAGACAAGGTGTTCAACGCACTGCCGATGTTTCACTCATTCGGACTGACTGGCGGCACGCTGATGCCGATCGTCAAGGGGGCGTCAGTAATGTTGTACCCCTCTCCGCTGCATTATCGCATCATTCCGGAAATGGTATACAATGAGTCATCGACGATATTATTCGGAACGCCAACCTTCCTCGCCGGTTACGCCCGCAAAGCACATCCGTACGATTTCTTCACGCTGCGCTATGTGTTTTCCGGCGCAGAAAAGCTCTCCGACAGTGTTCGCGGTCTTTATCAGGAACGTTTCGGCATTCGCATCTTCGAAGGGTATGGCGCTACGGAAACTGCCCCTGTTATCGCGGTAAATAGTCCTTTTTATGCGAAGCGCGGCACCGTCGGACGCTTCGTGCCGGGAATCGAATATCGATTGGACGAGGTGCCGGGAATTCCCGAGGGCGGACGCTTATTCGTGCGCGGTCCGAATATCATGAAGGGCTACTACAAGATTGATAAGCCGGGTGTGCTCCAGCCGTTGGAGAGCGAGTGGTACGATACCGGCGATATCGTTTCCGTGGATGAAGAGGGCTTCATCATGATTCAGGGACGCGCCAAGCGTTTTGCGAAGATCGGCGGGGAAATGGTTTCGCTTACGGCGGTCGAACAGGCGCTCTATGTCGAGTGGCCAAAAAATCATCACTGCGTCGTTTCAATTCCCGATGCCAAAAAGGGCGAGCGTCTGGTTTTAGTAACCACCAATATGAAAGCCGATCGCGAAGCCGTGCTCCACGCGCTGCGTGGCCAAGGTCTTCCGGAGATCGCCATGCCGCGCGAAGTACGCACGCAGTCGAGTATTCCTCTGCTTGGTAGCGGTAAGGTGGATGTGCAGCAGGTCATTCAATCGGTGGCGCAATAGCGCTCTGATCTCCGAATCTTTTCAACTAATTTATAAACGAGTCAGCTAGCGGAATTGATCAAAGATTTTGTGGGCGGTTGGCTGGCGCGGCAACCGTTGTCCAATTTAATGCAAGCGCCACCAGGCATATATGCAAACGAGCAAGCCGCTATATCCAAGTAGCGCGCTGACCAAAAAGAGAAAGTCCGAAAATTTGATGGGCTGACGCTGCGCTGGAGCTTCACTGCCTTCGTAGATGTCTTCAAGCTCTACTGCTTGGTTTAGCGCGTACATACGGCCTTTATAATACCGTGTCTTGCTACTGGCGATTTCACCGAGCGGTTTGTACGACCATGTCCTATGCCATGAGAATGACGCGGGTTCAGTGGCTGCCGGCGGGTCAAAAATATCTTTCGATTGGGTTTCGAGCGCTACGGTTTCCTGCGTTGGGCGCCACCCGTTCTCGGTATTTTCACGCAGTCTCTTGAAGCGGCGTTGCGCGTCGCTGCAGACTGCGGGGTGAACCCGGCGCGCGCGTTTTGTGGTTGTTTTTAGTAAAGTAATCATAATACCTCAGTTACGTTGCCCACCCATTTCCGCCTTTGTGCATTTTTGCTTCAGGTGCTGCTACCTACCCGAACGATTATTCTTAGTAGAATACCATTAAATTCAATAGGATAGCCGATTTGGCCGCTTCCGTCCCCCAGCATATTTGACTAGGGCTACGGCGGCTGTTTCGTCCTGACGGTGAGCGAGCAGCATCTTCTTTTACGCGCACGCTCCCTGCGGTAGTGCGGAGGCCGCAAGTGCGCGCTTTGGCGCAATTGACCGTATAAATTTTTGACCAAGCGCTAGTCACTAACGCAGAACCGTGCAGATCAAGAGTAAGAGCGCGCTGAACGCAAAGGACAAAACGAAGAGTACGCACATTTCAAAAAAACTAATACCGGTTGATGTCGCCTTTCTCAATGCCTCGGGGCAGCTCGGCCGCTCGTTAGCGGACGTGCACCCCGGCGGTGTTAAGACATACATTCTGCCCTTATAATACCGGGTTTTTAAGTCTCCTGCAGTCGTTTGGTTGTTGGAGTCAGCCCAGGTTCTGCGCCAGGAAAACAGCGCTGGCGTTGCATGCTGATAATTTCGCCGCATGGCGCGCATCTCTGCGTTACGCAGCGCATGCTCATTTTTCAGTGGTTTTTCCAAAGGAAAAGAGTGAAAGCGTAGGTTTCGCAACTTCTTTTTAACCTCGGTACTCCGAGCTATGTGGGAACGACGTTCGCCGCGTTTCGATGTTGAGCGCACAGTAATCATACAGCCTCCGCAAGTAAATGTGCATTTTGCACATTTACTACTGTATGGGTAAATGCCGCTCTACGCAAACGCGGTGAATGCCTGTTCTCAGCGCGCAGTTATAGCTATAACTAGCTAACTCTTAAGGATTTTTAGCGATTGTCGACAATTATCGTCTGATTGACTTCACTCGCGCCAGCGGGACTTATTTGCTGACTACGTGAGTAATGAAGCGACTTGGCGCTGCCGGGAGGGCGATATTCGATATCGATTACAATTTCTTCCCCCGATGAAATGCTGAGCGGCGCGCGGAATAATCCGTATGCCGAGGTGCGACGCGTTACTGTTCCGCTTCTCGAGGTGATGGTGACTAACGCGTCACCGATCGGTTTAGCGTGAATATCCTGTACCGTTCCATGCAAAGTAAAATGTATCTCTGCGCGGTGTCCTTTCGTTCCAAAGCCGGTTCCGGTGCCGATGGTGCCGCCGCCAAAACAGCCGCTGAACGCTCCGCAAAAAAGCGCTACGAAAAACAAGTGGCGCATAAGACGAGCGTGATTATCCATCTTTTTCCCCCTCTTTTTTTTCCGGTGGATTGACCGAGATGCTGAACGTGCCGAGTGCTACTCGCGCGCCGGCGAGACCTTTTTTATGCGGATGCAGATCGCAGTCAAACTTCGAGATGAATGAGCGTGCGCGCTGATGAAAGAGAGCTCCCTCCTTCAGGAGCCACTGCTCAATCTCGGGTATCGCATCTTGCAGAATGTTGTCATACTCCGTCCGCGCGTGCAAATGGGGCGTATTTCTCTGTGT